>JAYKGR010000001.1:0-5217 GCA_035285645.1 Cyanobacteriota bacterium
CGCCATTGACAGTGGACTGCTCGTACTGCGGCAGATAGGTGGCGGCGATGTAGTGCCACTGCCCATCGCGCAGATCCACACCCGTGCTGCTCGTGAGCGACAGCCCCGGGGCCACATCGAACACCAGTTGCCCCAAGCCATTCACCGACACCGCCGGACCGTTCAACAGGGTGAAATCCAGCTCATAGCCGCTGTACTGCTCGTTGCTGGTAGGCGATGGGGTGGTGGTGGCGTTGCTGCTTCCGGGCGCCAGGTTGAAGCTCACCTTCGCTTCACCCGTCTGCTGCTGATAGGCCCACAGAGTGTTGAACAGGCTGTTGAGGTTGGTGTTGTTCGACACATCACTCGCCTGCAGCAGACCTCCATTCATGGCTGCCGTGTTGGTGTCCACGGCGATGCCATTGAGATTGGAGGTGGGAAGATTGCTGTTGCTGCTGTCGAGGAAAGTGTTGAACTGCAGCTGCGTGAATGGAACGCTGGCAAGGGTGGCGGCCGTGCTGCCATTGAGGCCGATCAACTGACTGGCGCTGACGCCGTAGTTCTCCAGGAAGCTGTTGACACCAGCCAGGGGCACGCCGCTGACCAGATTGTTGATCTGCAGCGCATTGCTATAGAGATTGTTGCCACCGTTGCCATTCATCGCCGTCGTGTCAGCGCCGCTGGCCACTACGGCCCAGCCCCAGCCATAGGTGGCGTTGGCGTCCTGGCCGCTGGGGATCGCCGCGATCAGGCCCTGGCCCGCCGCCTGCTGATAGGTGATCCGATCCACCACGAAGCTGGCCCCCAGCAGCCAGCCCTCCGGCAGCGATGCCGGGCCGATGGCAGCAGCCGAAGGCTGCCCCAGGGCCACAAGCCCGGCACCGTTGGGATTGCTGCCGGGCTGCAGTTGGGCCCAGAACTCGAGGGTGTAGGGAGCGCTGGGAGCCGGCGGAACGGCCACCAAGGCCGAGCTGGTCAGGTTCTGGTTGCGATCGACGCTGTAGCTGCCCTGGCCAGTGGAGGTTTCAAAGGGCGAGAGCACTGCTGTGATCCGGGTGCCCGGCACGATTCCTTGGCCTGCGAGCACATCGCCCACGTTCAGGCTGCCCTGGGGCAGGGCCGTCACCGTGAGCGTGGTGCCATCGATCGTGCCGCTGAAGCTCAGTAGCCCGGCCGGCTGCGGTAGTGCCTGCAGAGTCGCGGGCGCGACGCTCTGGCTCTGGCTCACGCTGTAGGTGCCCAGGCCGGCATCCACGTTGATCAGCCCCGTGATCGTGGTGCCCGCCAGTACCCCGGCGCCGCTGAGGCCATCGCCGACCTGCGGCCGGCCTGCCGCCAGCGCCGTCACGCTGAGGGTGGTACCGCTGATGCTGCCGCTGAACACCGCCACAGCGGTGGGGATGCTGCGGGCGAGTTGCAGCTCGGGCCCGTTGAGGCTGCCCAACCCGGTGCTGAGTACACCGGTGCCGTCGATGTTCTGCACCGCTGATGCCTGCGACTTGGGCAGAGCCCCTGGCATGGCAAAGTTCAGCCCGGTGGAGGAAGCCAGCGTGGCGGTGGTGCTGGGCTCCTGGATCGTGCCGATGTTGATCGTGTTCAGGCCTGTCTGCAGGGCCCCGAGTTCAAGAAAGATCTCGGGTTCATCGTTGAGCACGCTTTGCCGGTAGGGCGTACGCACCTGCTGGCTCCAGCTCACCACGGGGGCCTGTGCGATGGTGCCATCCGCCAGCAGCAGCGGCTGCGAGGCGATGCTGATGTCCTCGATCATGAGGCCCACATCGGTGCTGGGATCCCAGGGGATCGTCTGGATCGTCGACTCGCCGTTGGCATCGCTGAACAGATCGTTCCACTCCAGGCTTTTGGCACTGGGATTCAGGAAGCCCGCTTTGAGAACGGCCGGGATCGCCATGCCGGCCCCCAGATCCGCGACCATTCCCTGGATCGCTGCGATCGACAATTCGCTCCAGACCAGCAGGGTGCCCCATGGGGCAGCAGAATTGGCCACGTTGAATGACTGCAGCTCGGTGATCACCGCCCCATCAGGCGCGTAGAGATCCGCCAGGGCCGGAGCCTCCCAGCCTTGGGCTTTCTGCAGGCGGTAGTTGATGCGTTGCTTGCCGTACAGGGCCTGCATGTAGGCCTCATAGTTCGTCGACCCATCACTGCTGGTGATCGGCACCACGGGATTGGAAGCCTCCACCCAGGCCACGAACGTGTCGTTGCTGTAGGTGGCGCCTTCAGGTCCGGCGATCGTGGCGGCGGTGGGCCGGCTGGCTGCCGAGAAGATCAGCGAGGGATTGTCGTAAAGCTCCTCCAGCGAGGGCGGATTGAGCTCGGCGATGGGCGCTGTACCGCTACTGCTGCCCAGCTGCCCGTTGAGAATCGAGCTGCTGATCTCGCCATTGGCGCCGCGCGTGGCGTACACCACCCGGTTCTGCACTGGCCAGCCCCCCATCTGTGGCAGGAGTGGCAGTGCATCGTTCACACCGGCGGAGAGATAGACGCCGGAATCGGGAGAGCCTGCCTGGGCGCTGAACTGCTCATCCGCCACCAGGTTGTTGAAGGCCAGGGCCTGCGGTGTGACCGCAAAGGAGGGCGATGCCGCCGAACTGGGCAGGTTGGCCGTCACGGCGGACGGCAGGATCAGCTGCACGCTGGTGCTGCTGCCACTGGGTGGGGGGGCAAACAGCAGCGCTTCATTCAGCTCAACGGCCTGAATCACGCCATTGCTCAGCAGCACCGTGGCGGTGATCGTTTGCCCATTGAGCAGCGGCACCGGACTGCTGCTGCTGGAGCTGAGCAGCTGCACCGGTACGTCGCTGTAGCTGTAGGCCCCGTTGTCGTTGGCGGGCGGTGGACTGGTCTGGCCGGTGTTGGCGTTGTAGACGGGATAGATCACGCCTGCCTGCTGCTGGCTCTGCTGCTGCGCCAACGGATCCACTGGCACCGACCAGACCCGCTGGATGGCCTGGGTCTGGAGTGGTGTCCCAGATATGGTGCTGTCGACCGTGATCAGCGGCAGGCTGCTGAAGGGATTGCCGGCGGCTCCGCTCGGAGGCGTGGCGATGCCCGTGGAAAACACATCCAGCAGCAGGGCATAGATGCCGGTACCGGCGCTCGATTCAGGCAGGGCCAAGGCACGGCCGCCCTTGCTGATCGTGAGGCTGTCTGCCCTGATGCTGCCGTTCTGCACCGTGAAGGAGGCCGCCGCAAAAGCTTCAGTGCCGCCATCGAGCCCAACGGCCATAATCGGCACGTCGGTGTAAGGCACGGGCAGATTGGTTACGGCATCAATCGTCGAATTTGTCAGACCGCTGCCGGCGTTGTACAAGGTGACCGGAGCCGTGCGCTCACTTGAGGGAGTGTCTGGCGGATTGATGGCACCTGAATAGGTGCTGAGCATAAACAGCTGCAGAGTCTGATCCGATCCGAACAGAAAAGGGTTGATATCACTACCGCTTGGCGGCGCCGCGGCAAAATAGCTGTTGCTGGCTGAGTCCGGGCTATAACGGAAGGGATAGGCATCTCCGTTGCCGCTCGCGTTTGGAGCTGCGCCTGATCCTGGATATGCTGGCTGGCCTGAATTGGGCCAGGTGACGCTGTAGCTCACCAATGGAATGGCAATACCGAGCGGCCCCAATGCGGCCAGCCCGATATAGAACGTGTTCGACTTGCTCTCACCATCAACTTCGGAAAAGTATTGATTGAACAGGCCGCCGACCGTTCCCCGCAGGCCGACGATTCCATGCCAGAGGCCACCCAGGCTGACCCCGACCTTTTCCTGAATGCCATTGGCAGATGAATATTGCGTGGGCGAAGTGACTTGATTGGCGAAGCCCTTGTCCGCCTGAACCTGCAGCTCGACCGGACCCTCCAGGGCAATCAGGGTGCCGAGCACGCCGGCGGCGAGATTCCAGGGCTTACTGCCTTCTAAATAGATTCCATTGTTGCCGAAGGCATTTGGCCCTTTTGGAACATACTTGTTGGTAGACCCGAAGAAATTCAGTGCCGCGCCAATGTACTTAAGGTAAGTTGCGTAGTCGCTCAGATCAGCGATGAGCGGAATCGGTGGCTGTAGGCCATGGCTGTTTGAGGCGTACTGTGTCCATGCCCAGCCGAAAGCCGCTGCAGCATTGAAACGGATGGTGGTATTGGTTATGGTTCGGACGACCCATTTGAAGTTGCCGTTGAGGCTCGCTGAAGCTCTTCCCGATGCGCTCACAATGGGGTTAGATCCGCCGGCCAGCCCCGTATAGGTTCCGATAGTATTCTGCTTAGCAAAATTGTATCGCGTGTCCAGCGACCCGCCGAAGCCCCCGGCAAGCTTGGTTTCGGAATACCCCTCACTTGTAACGACTTTACTGAGCTCTACCGCCGTGCGTTTCGGACCATAAACGCTGCTTTTGCGCTCGCGAATGGTTTCAGATCCAGCGTCTTCCGTGTAGGCGAGCGAAAGACGCGCGTAGCTGTACTCAAATGGTTTGCTGCCGGTATTTACCGTGGCTCCAAATGAGCCATTCCAGATAAGGCTCCAGCCTTTCGTGGAGAATCCCTTCCGCGTTAATTTGTTAGAGAATACGAGCAATCCACTGCTCAAGCCTCCGTAAGGCGAGCGCTTGACGTTTGAAGACTCACCAGTCGTCAATTCGCTAGTGCTGAATTCCCACCGCGTCGGCGCCTGGCCGATCAACACACCAGCGCGAAAATTGCCCTTCTGGCCGCTGTAGGCCGTTGGCGCCTTCCAGATGGATCCTGGTGCTGTGCTAACACTGCCTTCGGCGGCTGCTGTCGCTGCAGCCAGCCCCCCTGCCGAGGGCGTGCCGGCCACCAGGGCCTGACGCGACAGTTGCGTGTTGCCGCCCAGCAGCGGTGCTGGCGAGGCCGGCGTGGCCTCCTGGGCGGCGGGGCTGAGTGTGGTTTCCATGCTCCAGCCGTAGGTCGTTGCACTGCTGCCGGTGCTGATGCTCTGCAGGCTCTCCAGTGCCGGGGCGTCGGCCCCGGCCAGACGAAAGCTGTTTGTGTAGAGATCGCTGTCGGGACGATCGGCGTTGGCCAGCTTCTCCAGCAGCGCCTGCGCTTCGCTCTCCGAAGCACCCTGGAGCTGATCCAGGATCGCGGTGGTGGAGGGTCCGGCCTGCTGCGCCTGCACCACCAGCGAGAAGGCCTGGCCATCGCCGCTGGCGGTGTTGGCCGCCCCCGGCGCCAGCGCAAACGCCTGCACCTCCACCCCCGGCTCGC
>JAYKGR010000002.1:0-40970 GCA_035285645.1 Cyanobacteriota bacterium
GCGCGGATGAAGCCCCGCTCGAAATCGGTGTGGATCACACCGGCGGCCTGGGGGGCGGTCATGCCGGCAGTGATGGTCCAGGCGCGGGTTTCCTTCTCGCCGGTGGTGAAGTAGGTGCGCAACCCCAGTAGGGCATAGGTGGCGCGGATCAGGCTCTGCAGGCCCCCCTCCTCGGCCCCCAGCCCCGCCAGAAATTCGGCCCGCTCCTCCTCCGGCAGTTCGATCAGCTCCGCTTCCACCTGGGCGCTGATGCGCACCGTGCCGGCCCCCTCCCGGGCGGCCAGGGCCGCCACCTCCTCGCAGTAGGCATTGCCGCCCGCCAGGTCGTCTTCGCTCACATTGGTGGCGTAGATGATCGGCTTGGCGGTGAGCAGCCCCAGGGGCTTCACCATCAGAGCTTCCTCGGGGCTGAGGGCCACGCCGCGGGCGGCGCCGCCCCCCTCCAGGGCCGCCTGGATGCGCTCCAGGGCTGCATCTTCCGCCTGCGCTTCCTTGCTGGTGCGCACCTGTTTTTTGAGCCGCTCGCGCCGCTTCTCCACCTGGGCCAGATCCGCCAGGCCCAGCTCCAGGTTGATCACCTCAGCGTCGCGGGCCGGGCCCACCGAGCCGCTCACGTGGATCACGTCGTCGTTGTCGAAGCAGCGCACCACGTGCACCACGGCGTCCACTTCGCGGATATTGGCCAGAAACTTGTTGCCCAGGCCCTCCCCCTGGCTGGCCCCCTCTACCAGGCCGGCGATATCCACAAACTCCACCCGGGTGGGCACGATCTCCTTGCTGGCGCTCAGCGCCGCCAACCGGTTGAGCCGTGGGTCGGGCACCGCCACCACGCCCGTGTTGGGCTCGATCGTGCAGAAGGGAAAGTTGGCGGCCTGGGCCTGGGCGTTGGCCACCAGGGCATTGAACAGGGTCGACTTGCCCACGTTGGGCAGGCCCACGATTCCGGCTTTGAGCATGGCCTGAATCTAGGTGGCTCGGCGGACCGTCCTCCACCGAACCACAACGGCGTGCAAGACCGGCGAGACTGGCCCCAGAGTGCCGTAGGCCGATCACCACCCTGTCGCCCCTGAAGCCGGCCGGCAAGCCTGGCCCCGCCACCACCACCGGTCCGCTCCCCCCCGCCGGCCCGCCGCGGCGGCAGCGCCGCCGCCGGGGCCTGGGCTTCGCCCTGGCCGGCCTGCTGCTGATCGGTGGTGGTGCCTTGCTGTGGCAGCGCCAGCGGGCCGGTGCGGTGCGCGATCTCGAGCCCTACACCGTGCAGGCCCGCTCCGGCACCCTGCCCGGGGTGGTAACCGCCACCGGCGAACTCGATGCCGTGCGGCGGGTGAATGTGAGCCCCAAGCGCCAGGGCCAGCTGGAGCAGCTCTACGTGGATGAGGGCGATCTGGTGCGCCGCGGCCAGCCGATTGCCCGCATGGACAGCACCGATCTCCAGGATCGTCTGGCCGAACTGCAGGCTGCCGTGCGTTCCGCCGAAGCGGAGATGGAGCGCTCCCGCAGCGAACTGGAGCGCAACGCTCCCCTCTATCAGCAGAACGCCATCAGCCTCAACGACTACAACCGCTTCCGCAGCGATTTCGAGGTGAAGCGCATGAACGTGGTGGCCGCCCGTGAGCGGCTGCAGGCCCGCCAGGTGGAAGCCGATGATCTGATCGTGCGCGCCCCCTTTGATGGCCGCATCATTCAGCGCTACGCCCAGCCCGGCGCCTTCGTCACCCCCACCACCACCGCCTCGGCCACGGCGGGCGCCACCAGCTCCTCGATCGTGGAGCTGGCCAGCGGCCTGGAAGCCATCGCCCGCGTGCCCGAGGGTGATGTCGGCCGGTTGCGGCTCGGCATGCCCGCCGACATCCGCGTGGATGCCTACCCCGATCGCCGCTTTCCGGCCCGCGTGCGCCAGATCGCTCCCCGCGCCATCAAGCTCAACAACGTCACCTCGTTTGAAGTGAAGCTCTCGCTGGTGCGGCCTTCACCCGAACTGGCGATCGGCATGACCGCCGACATCGATTTCAAAACCGGCAGCCTGCGGGCCGACACCCTGGTGCCTTCCGTGGCCATCGTGACCGAAAACGGCAAGCCCGGCGTGCTGGTGGTGGGCAAGGATCAGCAGCCCACCTTCCGGCCGGTGGAGCTGGGCGCCAGCAGTGGCCGCAACACCCAGATCCTCAGCGGCCTCCAGGCCGGCACGCCGATCTTCATCGATCTGCCGCCGTGGGCGAAGAAGAAGGAGAGCCGCTGAGGCCCTCCGCCAGAAAGGCCTGCGTCAGCGCCACGATCCGGCCGCTGGCCTTGCCATCGCCGAAGGGGTTGTGGGCCCGGGCCATCGCCTGGTACGCCTGGGGGTCGTTGAGCAGCAGGGCGGTTTCCGCTTCGATCGCGGCGGCGTCGGTGCCGATCAGCCGGGCGGTGCCGGCCTGCACCGCTTCGGGCCGCTCGGTGGTGCGGCGCAGCACCAGCACCGGTTTGCCCAGGGCTGGCGCCTCCTCCTGCAGGCCGCCGGAATCGGTGAGCAGCAGCGTGCAGGCCCGCATCGCCGCCACCAGGGCGTCGTAGTCGAGCGGTTCGGTGAGAAAGGCGCGCGGGTGGTCGCCCAGCAGCTCCTGAAGCGGTTCGCGCACGGTGGGATTGCGGTGCAGGGGCAGCAGCAGCGCCGTATCGGGAAAGCGATCGAGCACGGCGCGAAAGCCCCGGCCGATCTGCTGCAGCCGCTCGCCCCAGTTTTCGCGCCGGTGCACCGTGGCCAGAATCAGGCGCTGCCCCTCGGGATCCAGCCCCGGTATCGCCAGCGGCGCCGCCCGCTCGGCCCGCTGCAGCAGAGCGTCGATCACCGTGTTGCCGGTCACCGCGATCGTGCCCACCACCCCCGAGGCCCGCAGGTTGGTGGCGGCCTGTTCGGTGGGGGCGAAGTGCAGCAGCGTGATCTGCGACACCAGCCGCCGGTTGGCCTCCTCCGGAAACGGATCTAGCAGGTTGTCGGTGCGCAGGCCCGCTTCCACGTGCCCCACGGGGATCTGGGCGTAGAAGGCCGCCAGGGCGCTGGCGAAGGCGGTGGTGGTGTCGCCCTGCACGATCACCACCGCTGGCGGATGGGCTTCAAACTCCTGCTGCAACCCCGCGAGCGTAGCGGTGGTCACGTGGGTGAGGGTTTGGTTGGGGGCCATCAGCGCCAGATCGCGGTCGGCCGTCAGGCCGAACAGCTCCATCACCTGGCTCACCATCTCCCGATGCTGGCCGGTGAGCACCACGCGGGTGCGCAGGGTGGCTTCGGCCTGAAACGCCAGAATCACCGGCGCCAGCTTGATCGCCTCGGGCCGGGTGCCCAGCACGATCGTGACCAGGGGAGCCTCGGTGGCAGGGGCAGACACGCGGTGCGGGCAGATCGGCGGATCCTAGGGAGACTGGTGGAAGCCCACCCGCCGTTCGGCAGCCCCCTGCTCCATGGCCGAATCCACCCTGCCGCCTCCCCCCCCGCCCGTGCCGGTGGCGGCCCCAGTGCCGCCGCCGAGCCAGCCCCGCACCGCTGATCGCACCGCCGATCTGCCGGCCGATCTGCCGGCCAGCCTCGAGGCGATCGTGCGCATCGCCCATGGGCGCGGCTTCTCCGATGTGCACCTGGGCGTGGGCGAAGAACCCCGCTACCGCGACCGGGGCGAGATCGTGCGCACCGGCTGGCCGGTGACCGATGCCGCCACCTTTCGGGCCTGGCTGGCCGAGATGCTCAGCCCCGCCCAGGTGGACAGCTTCCGCAAGGAGAAGGAGCTCGATGGCGCCCACACCTTTGCTTTCGCCCGGGTGCGCATCAACCTGATGGAAACCTTCCGCGGTCCGGCGATGGTGCTGCGGCTCATCCCCCAGACCATCCTCGGCCTGGAGGAGCTGGGGGCGCCGCCGGTGTTCCGCGAGCTGGCCGCCCGGCCCAAGGGCATGGTTCTGATCACCGGCCCCACCGGCTCGGGCAAGAGCACCACCCTGGCGGCGATCATCGATTGGATCAATCGCCACATGAGCCGCCACATCCTCACCATCGAGGACCCGGTGGAATTTGTGCATCAGAGCCATCGCTCCCTGGTGCGCCACCGCGAAGTGGGCGAACACACCCACGAATTTCACCGCGCCCTGCGGGCCGCCATGCGCGAAGACCCCGATGTGATCCTCATCGGTGAGATCCGCGACCGCGAAACCCTGGCCACCGCCATCGAAGCCTCCCAGACCGGCCACCTGGTGTTCGGCACCCTGCACACCAACTCGGCGATCAAAACCGTGGAGCGGATTCTGGGCATGTTTCCCGCCGCGGATCAGGAGGCCATTCGCCGCGCCACCGCGGAAGCGCTGCTGGCGGTGATCGCCCAGGGTTTGCTGCGCACCACCGATGGCGGGCGGGTGGCGTTTCACGACATCCTGGTGAACACCGATGCCTGCAAGGACTACATCCTCAGCGGCAAACTGGAGGAGATTGAGGAGATCATGGGCCGCAGCGCTTTCGATGGCATGCAAACCGCCAACCAGGCCCTTCTGGAACTGGTGAGAAGCGGTCGGGTGAAAGCCGACGACGCCCTGGCCCAGAGCCTCAGGCCCAATGAGCTCGCCCAGGCCCTGCGCGGCCGCACCTGAGCGGCGCCGGGTTCAGGTGTGGGAGGCCAGCCGGGCGATCAGCAGCACCGTGAGCCCCACCGACAGGCCGAGCATGGCCAGCCGGCCGTTCCAGATTTCCGCCTGGGGCGTGAAGCCCCGCCGCCAGGCGTTCAGCTCCTCCTGGGAGACGGGCTCGGGACACTGGTCCGCCGGGGCCATGGCCGGAAGGTAAAAAGTGGCGAAATCCTAGGGGGAATTAAAAGCTTCGCGGAGTTTCGTAAAGCCGCCCCGCTTCCTCAAGCGGCCAGCGGGCTGCAACCGCCAGATCGATCGGCGTGCGGCAACCCTGCCGCCAGCGCTGCTCCGCCGCCAGCGCGATCATGGCGGCGTTGTCGGTGCACCAGGCCAGCGGTGCCAGTCGCCACTGCAGCCCGTCGTTGGCGCAGCGGCCCTCCAACAGCCGGCGCAGCCGCCGGTTGGCCGCCACGCCGCCCACCAGCACCAGGGTGGAGAGCTGCTGATCGCGGGCGCAGCGGCAGCTGCGCTCCACCAGCACCTCGGCCACCACCTGCTCAAAGCTGGCCGCCAGATCAGCCACGGGCAAGGCTGCGCTCTCCTCGGCCGCACGGCAGGCCTGCACCTGGCGCAGCATCGCCGTTTTGAGCCCGCTGAAGCTGAAGTCGTAGGGGTGGAAGCCCCCCTCCGGCAGCGATACCCGCCCCTTGGGCAGGCGGAAGGCCGTGGGGTCGCCCTCGGTTGCCGCCGCCTGAATCGCCGGTCCGCCGGGGTAGCCCAACCCCAGAAGCCGCGCCACCTTGTCGAAGCATTCGCCGGCGGCGTCGTCGCGGCTGCGGCCCAGGCGCGTGTACTGCCCGGGGCCATCCACCCGCACCAGCTCGGTGTGGCCGCCGCTCACCAGCAGCACCAGATAGGGCCCCGGCGGCAGCGGATCGCCCAGCTGGGCCGAGCAGAGATGGCCCTCGAGGTGATGCACCCCCAGAAACGGTTTGTCGTGGAGGCGGGCCAGGGTGCGGGCGGTCACGGAGGCCACCAGCAGCGCACCCACCAGGCCCGGCGCCACCGTGGCCGCCACGGCGTCAACGTTGGCCATGGCCAGCCCGCTCTCGGCCAGCACCCGCTCGATCAACCCCGGCAGGGCCTCCACATGGCGGCGGGAGGCGATCTCCGGCACCACACCGCCCCAGCGGGCATGCTCCTCCACCTGGGAGGCCACGGCGCTGGCCAGCACCGCGCCATCGCGCACCAGGGCCGCTGCCGACTCGTCACAACTTGTTTCGAGCCCCAGAACGGTGGCCATCGGGTCGCCACGCCTCCCTTACTGTCCGGCAGTGACATCCTGCCCCGCGGTTCGCCCCATGCGGCACTTTCTTCGTTCGCTTTTCGCGGTGTGCCTCACCGCGGCCCTGATCTTCGGCTTCGCCCCGGCCGCCCGCGCCGAGATCGGCGGGCTCACCCCCTGCAGCGAAAGCGCCCGCTTCCAGCAGCGTGCCGCCGGTGCCACCACCGATCAGGCCAAGGCCCGCTTTGCGATGTACAGCCAGGCCCTCTGCGGCGCCGACGGTCTGCCCCACCTGATCACCGACGGCCGCTTCAGCCACGCCGGTGACTTCACCATCCCCGGCATCGCGTTTCTGTATGTGGCCGGCTGTATCGGCTGGGCTGGCCGGAGCTATCTGATGGCGGTGCGCAGCCGCAAAGACGCCGCCATGCACGAGATCCAGATCGATGTGCCCCTGGCCTTCAAGTGCACCCTCGGTGCCGCCACCTGGCCTCTGGCTGCTTTCAAGGAATGGACTGGCGGTCAACTCACCGAATCCGATTCCAAGGTGACCGTGTCTCCCCGCTGAGACCGCTCCCGCCCCCTTACTCCCACCCTCTCATGAAAAAGTTCCTCACCACCGCTCCGGTGTTTGCGGCGATCTGGTTCACGATCACCGCCGGCATCATGATCGAATTCAATCGCTTCTTTCCCGATCTCCTCTTTCACCCACTCTGACCCTGAAGCGCGAGTGATCGGTTTCACTGAGCAGCCCCAGAGGCTGCTTTTTTATTGACATTGCGCTGTGGGGATTTGCCCACCTGGAGGCCCGTATCAGCCCTTCCGCCGCCATGGTGCCCACAATGCAGATCGCATTGCAGCGCTGCCATGGCCTCTTCCATCCTGCGGACCGCCTGCGGCCTGCTGGCCGCCCAGGCTGCCCTCAGTCTCACCTCGGCCCCTGCGCAGGCTGCGATTCTCACCTATACCGATCGCGACTCCTTTGTGGCGGCCTTGGCCGGCCGCAGCGGCTTTGAGGATCACTTCTCGGGCCTCAGCTATGGCGCCACCGCCGTGAGCGACACGATCACGGCCAACGGCCTCAGCGTGACCTACTCCGCACCCAGCGGTGGCCTCTTCGGCCTTAATGGGGCCCTCTCCACCTTCACGGCCACCGATGCCCTGGTGATCACCCTGACGGGTGGTGTGTACGCGCTGGGCGGCACGTTTCTGCTCACCGATTTGGCTGGGGCTCTCTCGGCCCTGGCCCCGGGCCAGGCCGTGATCGCCACAGCCGACAACGGCATCGATCCGCTGAGCACGCTCTCCAGCGCCACCAATACCTCCGCCACCTTTTTTGGCTGGATCTCCAGCACCCCGCTGCAGCGGGTGGAGAGCACCGGTGGCGGCGCCAGCCCCAACCGCTGGAACACCATCGACGCCATGGTGTTCGCCGGCGCCGAGCCGCTGGCGGTGCCGGGCCCCCTGCCCCTGGCTGGGGCGGTGGCGGCGTTCCACGGGGCGCGGCGGCTGCGGCGGCGCCTCACCCCTCCGGGGTGCTGAGCTCCATCAGACCCTCGAGCTGCTCCAGAGCACAATCCAGATCGTCGTTGACGAGCACCGCATCAAACTCCTCGGCGGCAGCCAGCTCCACCCTGGCCCGCTCCAGCCGCCGCTCGATCGCCGCCGCGCTGTCGGTGCCACGGCTGCGGATGCGGCGCTCCAGCTCCGCAAACGACGGGGGTGCCACAAACAGCTGCCGGGCCTGCGGGAAGCTGCGCCGCACCTGCCGGGCTCCCTCCAGTTCGATCTCCAGCAGCACCGGCCGGCCCTGCGCCAGCTGCTCGTCTACCGGCTCCCGCGGTGTGCCGTAGAGATTGCCGGCGAATTCGGCCCACTCCAGCAGGCCGCCACGATGCACCCGCGCTTCGAAATCGTGGCGCTCGAGAAAGAAATACTCGCGCCCGTGCTCCTCGCCCGGCCGCGGCGGGCGGGTGGTAGCCGATATCGACAGCCACAGGGCCGGGTGCCGCTGCAGCAGCCGCTGCACCAGCGTGCCCTTGCCCACGCCGCTGGGGCCGGTGAGCACCGTGAGGCGGGCGGAGGGGGGCTGCATGGGCTTGCGGCAGGGCCGAGGGGCCGCTGCAGAGTAGGGGGCCTGCCGTTGAGCCCGGCCCATGGCCGCGATCCAGCCCCTCGATGCCACCGGCCTACGGGCCGTGCTGGCGGAGCTGCGGCCGGCGCTGCTGCCCAGCCGCTTCGAGAAGGCCCAGCAGGGTGATGGCCGCACCCTGCAGATCGCTCTGCGCAGCCTGCAGGGCATCGCCTGGCTTGAACTGAGCTGGTTGGCGGAAGCGCCGCGGTTGCTCGCCATCGCCGCCCCACCGCGTCGGGGGGAGGGCAGCACCCTGGCCCGCCAGCTGCAGCACGGTCTGCGGGGCCTTGCCCTGGTAGCGATCGATCAGCCCAGCCCCTGGGAGCGGATCGTGGAGCTGGGCTTCGCTCCCCGCCCCGGCGAGAGCGTGCAGCGCCGGCTGGTGCTCGAACTCATGGGCCGCCACAGCAATCTCTTCCTGCTGGATGGCGAGCGGCGGGTGATCACCCTGGGCCATCAGGTGCGGGCCGGCCAGTCGCGGGTGCGGCCGATCGGCACCGGCGATCCCTGGCAGCCGCCGCCGCCACCGGCGGGCGAGCCTCCCGCCCTGGCCGAGCCGGAGGCGAGCTGGCGGCGGCGGCTCGCGCTGCTGCCCCTGCCCGTGCAGCAGGCCCTGATGGGCGCCTACCAGGGCATCAGCCCCGCCCTGGCCGCCCAGCTGTGCGCCGACATCTGCCCCCTCAGCCAGCCTGTGACCGCCCTGGACGAGCCCCAGTGGCAGGCCCTCGCCGCCCGTTGGCGGGCCTGGCTGGACGCCGTGCAGCACAACCGCTTCCAGTTCAGCGCCGTGGGCGAGCGGGGCTGGCGCTGCTGGGCCGTGCCCGACCCACAGCGCGCGGCGGCGGCGTGCGCCGGCGACGCCCTGCCGATCAACCGCCAGCTGGCGGCCTTCTACCAGCGGCTGCTGGGGGAACGGGAGCAGCAGCGCCTCCGCACCCAGCTGGACCAACGGCTGCGCCTCGCCCTCGAGCGGGAGCGGCGCCAGGCCAGCGAGCTGGAGCAGCGCCTGGCGGCGGCGGCCGGCAGCGACGCGCTGCAGCAACAGGCCGATGCCCTGCTCTGCCAGCCCTCACCGACCCGCTGCGTGATCGATCAGGCCCAGAAGCTCTATCAGCGGGCCCGCAAGCTGCGCCGTTCTCGGGCGGCGATCGAACCGCGGCTGGAGGGGCACCAGCGCCGCATCGAGGCCCTCGATACCAGCCTCACGTTTGTGGAGCAGGCCGGGGCGGCTGAACTGGTGGACCTCGAACCCGACGTGCTGGAGCTGTTGGAGCGCGAGGGGGGGGCTGGTCGCCCACCGCGGCGCCAGCGTCGCGCGGCGACCGGCGGCACCCCGCCGCCGCAGCCCCTGGAATTGCGTACCGCCGCCGGCCTGCGCCTGCAGGTGGGCCGCAATCACCGCCAGAACGAGTGGATCAGCCTGCGCCAGGCCCGCCGCGGCGATCTCTGGTTCCACGCCCAGGAGCAGCCGGGCAGCCATGTGGTATTGAAGGCGTCGGAGGCGGCGGCCGGCGACGCCGACCTGGCGGCCGCCGCCGACCTGGCGGCCCACTTCAGCCGCGGTCGCGGCAATGGCCGCGTCCCGGTGGTGATGGTGGGCATCGAAGATCTGCAGCGCATTCCCGGTGCGGTGCCCGGCACCGTGCGCCATCGGGGTGGTGTGGTGTTGTGGGGCTTGCCGGAGCGGGCTCAGGCCCTGCTGTCGGCGCGCCAAAGCGATACCGTCCAGCCATGAGCGACGCCCCGCCCACCCCCATCGCTGACGTGCCCGCCAGCCCCCTCGACGAGTGTCCCGGCGAGGTGGAGATGAGCCTCACCGATCACCTCGAGGAACTGCGCTGGCGGCTGCTGCGCAGCCTGATGGCCGTGGTGATCGCCGCCGCGGCCTGCCTGTTGGCGGTGCGGCCCCTGGTGCGCCTGCTGGAGCAACCCGCCAGCGGTATCCGCTTCCTGCAGCTGGCGCCGGGCGAATTTCTGTTCGTGTCGCTCAAGGTGGCGGGCTATGCCGGCCTGGTGCTGGCGCTGCCCTACGTGCTCTGGGAGGGGCTGGCCTTCGTGCTCCCGGGTCTTACGCGGCGGGAGCGGCGGCTGGTGGCGCCGGCGGTGGCGGGTTCGAGCGTGCTGTTTCTGCTGGGGCTCACCTTTGCCTGGTGGGCCCTGGTGCCGGCCGCCCTTCGCTTTCTGATCAGCTATGGCGCCGATGTGGTGGAGCCGCTCTGGTCGATCGAGCGCTACCTCGATTTCGTGCTGTTGCTGATGGTGGCCACGGCCCTGGCCTTCCAGCTGCCGGTGCTGCAGCTGATTCTCGGCGCCCTGGGCCTGGTGCGCTCCGGCGCCATGCTGCGGGCCTGGAGGCTGGTGGTGCTGGCCAGCGCCGTGGCCGGCGCCGTGCTCACCCCCTCCACCGACCCGGTCACGATGCTGCTGCTCAGCGGTGCGATCACCGGCCTCTACCTGCTCGGGGTGGGCCTGGTGGCCATGGCCGAGTGGCTGCGACCGGCCCCCTGATCGCCTGGCTCAGAGCAGAAATTCGCTGGTGCGGCCGCTGCTGGGCTCGATCGGCAACGACAGCGCCTTGCCCAGCCGCGGCCGGTCGCGCACCGTGCGCAGCCACTGCCGCACCGTCTCCGCCACGCCCAGATCGTTGAGGGCTCCGGCCAGTTCCTCGAGATGGTCGGCATAGGCCTCGGCCGTGAGCGGAAACGACTGCTGCTCGAGATGGCCCCACATCACCTGCAGGTAGAGGCGGCCGCGGCGCTGCACCAGCTGCAGGTGATACGACGCCTGCCAGCGCTCGCGCAACAGATCCACCAATTCGGTGCCGGAGAGGCTGGAAGACGTCATCGCGACAGCATGTTGCGGGCCAGCGGCGGCGACCGCGGCTCCGCAACGGTGAGGGAGGGGCAAGGCCCATAATGGGCCCCACGTTTGGCCGGTGACACCGGAACGTTCACCATGACCCAGGCTTCGGTGCCCAATGCGCTGAAAGACGTGCCCGGAATGGGCCGTCGCCAGTTCATGAACCTGCTCACCTTCGGGTCGCTCACCGGGGTGGCACTCGGGGCGCTCTACCCGGTGGTGAACTACTTCATCCCCCCCCGCCCCGCCGGTTCCGGCGGGGGTACCACGGCCAAAGACGAGCTCGGCAACACCGTGACCGCCAGCGGCTGGCTCAGCTCCCACCGCGAAGGAGATGTGAGCCTGGTGCAGGGCCTCAAGGGTGATCCCACCTATCTGCTGGTGGAGGGCCCCGAGGCGATCGGCAGCTACGGCATCAACGCGATCTGTACTCACCTGGGTTGTGTGGTGCCCTGGAATGCTGCGGCCAACAAGTTCATGTGCCCCTGCCACGGCTCCCAGTACGACGCCACCGGCAAGGTGGTGCGCGGCCCCGCCCCCCTCTCGCTGGCCCTGGCTCACGTGTCGGTCGACAACGACACCGTGTTCCTCAGCCAGTGGACCGAAACCGACTTCCGCACCGGCGACAAGCCCTGGTGGGCCTGATCTCCACCGCCCGTTCCCCCGCCCTGTCCGCTTCCGTCGCCAGCCCGTCCATGCGTCGCTCCCTCTCCCTTTTCTTCGGCAGCCTGCTGAGCCTCTCGGTGCTTCTGGTGGGCGCCAGCCCGTCGTGGGCCTACCCCTTCTGGGCCCAGCAGAACTACGCCAGCCCGCGTGAAGCCACCGGCAAAATCGTGTGCGCCAACTGTCACCTGGCCAAGAAGCTCACCCGCGTGGAGGTTCCCCAGGCCGTATTCCCCGACACGGTCTTCAAGGCTGAGGTGAAGATCCCCTACGACAGCAGTGTGCAGCAGGTGTCTGGCGACGGCAGCCCCACCGGCCTCAACGTGGGTGCCGTGGTGATGCTGCCCGATGGCTTCACGCTCGCCCCCCCGGAACGCCTCAGCGAAGAGCTGAAGGAGGAGACCGCCGGCATTTATTACACGCAGTACTCCGACGATCAGCCCAACATCCTTCTGGTAGGGCCCATTCCTGGTGATCAGCACCAGTCGATCGTGTTCCCGGTGCTCTCCCCCGATCCCGCCAGTGATGCCAACATTCACTTCGGCAAATACCAGCTCCACGTGGGTGGCAACCGCGGCCGCGGCCAGGTGTATCCCACCGGTGAGAAGAGCAACAACGGTGTCTTCACCGCGTCGGCAGCCGGCACCGTGCGTTCCATCACCCCCGCCGAGACCGGTGGCAGCGTGATCGAGATCGCCACCGCCGAGGGCAGCGTGTCCGAAACCGTGCCGGCTGGTCCCACGGTGATCGTGGCCGTGGGCGACGACGTTGCTGCCGGTGCTGCTCTCACCAACGATCCCAACGTGGGGGGCTTCGGCCAGGTGGATGCCGAGGTGGTGCTGCAGAATCCCGTGCGGATCTACGGCATGCTGGCCTTCTTCGCCGCCGTCACCCTCGCCCAGATCATGCTGGTGCTCAAGAAGCGCCAGGTGGAGAAGGTGCAGGCCGCTGAGGGTCTCGTCTGATCGCTCCGGTTGCTGTGTTTCAGTCTCCAGGCCCCCTCGCTTTCGAGCTGGGGCCTTTTCAACTGCGCTGGTATGGTCTGCTGATCGCCAGCGCCGTGCTGCTCGGTTTGCTGCTCTCCTCGCGGCTGGCCCGCTCTCGCGGCCTGGCTCCCGGTTTGGTGGCTGATCTCCTACCCGTGCTGGTGCTGGGCGCCGTGGTGGGCGCGCGCCTCTATTACGTGGCCTTCGAGTGGCGCCAGTACCGCCACAACTGGGCCGAGGCCCTGGCCATCTGGCACGGCGGCATCGCCATTCATGGCGCCCTCATCGGCGGCACCGTGGCCACCATCCTGTTCTGTCGCTGGCGGGGTCAGGCCTTCTGGCCCCTGCTCGATGTGCTCGTGCCGGCGGTGGCCCTCGGCCAGGCGATCGGTCGCTGGGGCAATTTCTTCAATTCCGAGGCCTTTGGCCTCCCCACCGATCTGCCCTGGCGACTCACCATTCCCATCGCCAACCGACCGGCCGAGTTTCTCAGCCAGAGCACCTTTCATCCCACCTTCCTCTACGAATCGCTCTGGAATCTTGGGGTTTGCGCCCTGCTGCTCCTCCTCATCCAGCTCAGCCGTCGCGGCCGCCTGCGCCTCGCCGATGGCGCTCTGGCCTGCATCTATCTCATGGCCTACAGCAGCGGTCGGGTGTGGATCGAGGGTCTGCGCCTCGATCCCCTCTGCCTCGGAGGCCTGCCGCCCTTCTGCCAGGGTGGATTGCGCATGGCCCAGCTGGTGAGCCTGCTGTTGATCGCCCTTGGTGCCCTGGGTTTGTGGTGGCTTTACGGCCGCCGCCGCCCGCTTCCCGATCCCGCCGCCCCTGCTTCGCCTTGACTCACCCCGTCTGGATTGTGGGCGCCGGGCCCGGTGCCGCCGACCTGCTCACCCTGCGGGCAGCCCGCCTGCTGGAGCAGGCCGAGGTGTTGGTGTGGACCGATTCGCTGATTCAGCCGGCGATTGCCGAACTGGTACCCCCCGCCTGCGAGCGGATCCGCACCAGCACCCTCACCCTCGAAGAGGTGATGGCCGTGGTGGTCGACCGGGCTCGCGCCGGTCGGCGGGTGGTGCGCCTGCACGACGGCGACCCCTGCCTCTACGGCGCCCTGGCGGAACAGATCTGCTGCTTGGCTGAGGCCGGCCTGGCGGTGGACGTGGTGCCGGGGCTGAGCGCCTATCAGGCCACCGCCGCTGCCCTGCAGCAGGAGCTCACGATTCCCGGTGTGGTGCAGACCATTGTGCTCAGCCGCGCCGGCGGTCGCACCGGCGTGCCGGAGCGGGAGGCGCTCGAGCGGTTGGCCGCGCTGCGGGCCTCGCTTTGCCTTTACCTCAGCGCTCGCCATGTGGATGAGGTGCAGCAGCAGTTGCTGCTCCACTATCCGGCCGACACGCCGGTGGCGATTGGCCATCGGGTGAGTTGGCCCGATCAATGGCTCACGGTGGTGCCCCTCGAGCAGATGGCCGCCACCAGCCGCGCGCAGGGGCTGATCCGCACCACCCTCTACGTGGTGAGCCCGGCCCTGGCGGCCCCGTCCGAGGCTCGCTCGCGCCTCTATTCCGCCAGCCACCATCACCTGTTTCGCGGCGGCGCCTGAGGCTCAGCCCAGCCATTGCTCCAGTTGATCGGCGATGGCGGCGGCAATCGCTGTTTTGCCCTCCACCTTCTGCGCACCGCTTCGGCTCACCAGCCAGGCGGTGTGCTCGCTGCCGTGAGTTTCCGCGCCCCGGTTGGCCACCACCAGCGGAAAGCGATCGAGTCGGGCACGGGCCAGAGCCAGCAACGGCTCCAGCTCTGCCTCCTCTTCGTACTTGAAGGTCACGATCGGCAGCTCGGGGGCCCGGGCGCGCAGCTCGTCGATCACCTTGGCGGTGGGCTCCAGCGTGAGGGTGAGCGAGGGCTGGCCGCTGGCGATCTTGCCGCTCAGGGGCTGGCTGGGGCGGTAGTCGGCCACGCCTGCCGAACAAACCGCGGCGTCCAGATCCGCAGCCAGCGCCAGCACCCGCTCGCGGTAGTGGTCGTAGCTGCCGATCGGGGTGCAAGGCATCCACGACGGTGGTGTTGCCGCCCCTTCCCCCAACAGCAGCTCTACCTCGGCACCCCGCAGCAGCAGGTCTTCCGCCAGGGCGATGGCAAGACGGCCGCTGAAGCGGTTCACCAGGCGCCGCACCCCATCGATCGGCACCGGCGTGGGGCCGCCGCTCACCAGCACGCGCCGGCTCCGCAGCGGTCCGGTGGCCAGGGCCCGGGCCACTGCCGCCACGATCAGCTCCCCATCGGGCAGGTTGTGCTTGCCGTAGGCGTCGCGGGGGGCGATGAAGTGCACTCCCAGTGCGGCCAGGCGCCGCACATTGGCCTCCAGCACGCTGGTGTGCAGCGATCCGTGCAGGGTGGGCGCCACCAGCAGGCGGGTCTGACCCCGTTCCAGCCGGCCCAGAGCCGAGGCCAGCGCAGCTGCTACCACCGTATCGGCGATGCCGCCAGCCAGCTTGGCGATCGTGTTCACGGTGGCCGGGGCCACCAGCCAGGCGTCAAACGGTTCCGCATCAGCCAGATGCTCGGCCCGCCAGGTGAGGCCGGTCACCAGGGGCCGGCAGGTGGCCCATTCGAGGGCCTGCTCACCCACATAGCGCAGGGCCTCCGGGCTGCAGAAGGCGGTCACCTCCGCGCCCCGGCGTCGCAGGGCTCGCGCCAGGTCGGGCGTGCGGTAGGCGGCGATGCCGCCGCACACCACCAGGGCGATGCGGCGCCCCAGCAGATGCCTCGAGCGCAGCGGTACCGCATGGTCGCCGATTGGCTTGGATGCCGGTGGCGTCACGCTCCAGGGGGTCAGGCTCATGGCTGGGTCGGCACCGGCGTGCCGTGCAGTTCCCGCTCCAGCCGGTCGCGATCCACCCGGCAGCCGAGCCGCTCGGCGATCTGGGCCAGGTCCCGTTCGGCATTGCCAAGGCAGCAGGTGCCTCCGGGCGATGGGGTCACGTTGAAGATCAGCCCCGGCTGGGCGGGGATGCTCACCTCGCCGAGCATCAAGCGTCGCTCGCGGCGATCGATCAGCTGCGGGCGCACACCGCCATAGCCCTCGGCAAAGCGCAGGTCGCTGAGCTGCAGGCCCGGCACGATCTTGCGGGCATCGGCGAGAAACAGGCGTCGCCGCAGCCAGGGCACTTCAAACAGCAGGTTGCGCACCAGATAGTTGCGGATGTCGGCCACCCCCAGCAGCTGCCAGAACACCGCCAGCACAGCCAGGTCGAGCCGCAGCACCCGCAGAAACTCCCAAAACGTGCTCCAGCGTCGCCGCTCCAGCAGCGGCAACACCAGAGCCGTGGGTCCGAAGCGCGTCAGGCCGGGCGCCCGCACATCGGGGTCGCCATGGATCGCCGCAAAGGGCAGGCGGTCGTTCTGCACGGTGTACACCTTGCCCCGCAGCAGGTCGGGGGTGAAGTAGAAGCTGCCCGCCACCGGCAGACAGGAAAACTCCAGGCCATGGCCGAGTTGCTGGGCCATCAGCAGGCTGTGGGCGCCGGCATTCACCACCACCTGGCGGGTGCGGATCGCCAGGGGTTCGCCGCCGCCTGTGGGGGTGCACTCCACCAGAAAATCGCCCTCGCCGGGGATGATGCGCTCCACCTGCATGCCCAGTCGCAGGTCCATCGCCCGGCCTGGGCCCTCCATCTCGCGCCGGGCCTGGCTCACGAAAGACTGCGACAGGGCCTCGTAATCCACCGCGGTGGCTTCATCGCGGATGCCGATGGCGGCGATCGGTTCGGGTCGCGGCTGGCCCTGCACCAGGGCCACGGCCGGCTCCCAGGCCGCGATCTGCTCCGTGTCGAGCCATTGCATCGCCGGGAAATGGGGCGCAAAGCGTTCAAATCGCTGCCGCAGCCGCTCGCATTCCCCGTCGCCCACCGCCAGCACCATCTTCTGGGTGTGAAACACGCACCGCTGGCGTTCATCGGCCCCCAGCAGCTCGGCGTAGCGACCGATCATCTCAGCGGTGCGCTTCACGCTGAGGGCCTTCTCCAGGCTGTAGTTGGTCTCGATGTCGCCGCAGTGGATGGTCTGGCTGTTGCTGGTGGCCTTGGAGTTCACCTGAGCCAGGGCCTCACGACGCTCCACCAGCGTGATGTGCCCAAGGTCGGTGTAGCGGGCCAGGGTGAACAGCAGCGCGGTGCCGCAAACGCCACCACCCACGATCAGCACGTCGGTCTGCAGCTCGCTCCCCACCGGGCTCATCCCCTCACAAAGCCCCATGGTGACCGATCGCCTTGGCCGCCGCCCGTCGGGGCATGGTGGTGTTAAATGGTGCGGTCAGCGAACGGCGCTCCTCGGGCGTACGCGATGCTGGCTTCAGAGGGCGATTAGCACAGCGGTAGCGCACTTCCTTCACACGGAAGGGGTCACTGGTTCGAATCCAGTATCGCCCATTCTTCTTCTTGGTTTGGGCCTGGCGCCAGGCGCAATTGCCCGCTGTAGGGCCCTGGGGCCGTGGCGCAGGCGGCACCGCAGTGGCAGCCCAGGCTGATCGCTTCGGCATCGCTCCAGCCCGCTGCCAGGCCGGCTGTCACGCCGGCGGCAAAGCTGTCGCCGCAGCCGTAGGCATCGATCGGTGGCCGCGCCAGCTTCGGCGCCGCAAACCGCCCGCCCGGTTCGGCCCATCCGCCCCGTGGCCCCTCGGTGGCCAGCCGCAGCCGCGGCGGCAGGGGCAGGGCATCGGCTGGCACGGCTTCACCCGGATCGAGGCCGCTGCCGATCAGAGCATCGAGCTTCACGCCAGCTCGGCGCAGTTCCGCCAGCCGCAGCCGCGGCGTCGCCGCCAGCACCCGGCCGCGGCGGGACAGGCGCAGGGCCGCCGCATCGCAGGCGGTGGCAAAGATGCCATCGCAGCTGGCCAGGCGCTCCCAGGGCAGGCGATCGGCCGCCACGGGCGCCAGGCGGTCGCCGATCACCGTGATCGTGCGTTCGCCGCTGGCGTCGCAGAAGCTCACCGCACGGCGGGTGGATGCCTCTCGCCAGGCCACGTGCAGCTCCAACCCCAGGGCGGCCAGCCGCTCCGCCGCCCGTTCGCCCACGGCGTCGCGGCCCAGGGCGGTGAAAAATGCCACAGGGCGACCGCTGAGCCGCGCCAGCTGGGCCGCCACCACAGCGCCACCACCGGCCGGCTCCTCGGCGAATCCTGTGGCGTGGGCGATGGTGCCAGGTTCCGGCAGCCGCTCCACCGCCAGGAAACTCACCATCTCCACATGCCCCACCACCGCCAGCTGCAACGGCGGCAGAGGTGGCAGCCGCTCCAGCGGCACCAGGGGCAGGTTGGGCGCGGTCACAGCGGGATGGCAAACCGGTGCGGAGCCATCAGCATGGGGCAGCTGCCAACCCTGTGTGCTCAGCCCCTCCCGCAAGCCCGAACGGTGGGTGCGGATTGGCCAATGGGCCATCGCCCTGCTGTTTGCCTATTTCCTGATTCAGGTGGGCGGCAGCCTCATCGCCGATCTGCCCAGTCTGGGGCGCGCCCCGGAGCGGCAGCAGTTTCTCGATCGGTCGGCCCTTACCCGCCTCGAGGCCGCCCTCAAACCGCTGGCCCTGGAGGAGACAGCTCTGGCCCGGCAACAGGCCCAGCTGGAGCAACGGCAGGAGCAGAGCCGCGCCAGCTACGAGCGCGACCAGCGCAGCTTCGAAACCTGGCGTGCCGCCCGCTCGGTGACCGAACAGGGCAGCCAGAACCCGGAGGTGCTGGAGCGGGCGCGGCGGCTGGATCAGCAGCTGGAAGCCCAGCGCCAGCTGGCGATCGAAGCCAGCCAGCTGGACGAGCGTCGCCAGGCCCTCAACCAACGGATCGCCCCCCTGCGCGAACGGCAGCGGCAGCTGGAGCAGCGGGCCGACAGCCTTCTGGAGACGGCGCGACGCCGCCATGCGCTCACGGTGCTGGGCATCCGCCTGGCCTTTGTGCTGCCCGTGCTGGCCTTGGCGTTGCATCTCTTCCGCCGGCACCGCAGCGGCGACCAGTGGCCCTTTGTGTGGGGTTTTCTGATCTTTGCCCTGTTCGCTTTTTTTGTGGAACTGGTGCCGTATCTCCCCAGCTTCGGGGGCTACATCCGCTATGGGGTCGGCGCCCTGCTCACCTTTCTCGGCGGCCGGGCATTGATGCGCTGGCTGCACGACTACCTGGCCCGCCAACAGCAGGAACAGCTGGCGCCGCAGGAGGAGCGCCAGCAGCGCATCCGCTATGAAAAGGCTCTGCAATCGGTGGGCCAGCGCCAGTGTCCTGGCTGTGAGCGGCAGCTGGCGGCAGCCGAGGCCCCCCTGCCCGATTACTGCATGCACTGTGGCCTGCCGATTCAGGCCAACTGCTCCAGCTGTGGCCATCACCACCTGGCGTTCTTCCCCTTCTGTCCTGCCTGTGGCAGCGCGCGAGCGAGCTGATGGGCCAGCGCAGCGCCCGTGCAGCAATCCAGCCAGCGGTCGCCGGCGGCACAGAATTGCCCGCCACGGGTGCGACAGGTTAGACATCCTCTCCCATGGCTGCCATGTGGACCTGCGCCTATCGCAACGACACGCCCCGCATGGTGATCCTGCGCTGCCTGGGAACCCCCTGCTTCTTCCAGGAAAAAGTGGTCTTCCCCTTCGAAACCTGGTGTTTCGACTGTCCTGCCGACAGTGAAGTGCAGGTGTGGTGCCATGAGCCCGGCGGTGCTGAGCTCGAGGCGATCCATGCGGCCGCTGCGCTGCGGGTGGATGGTGGTGGCGATCGCGACGCTGAACCCGTGGCTCTCGGTTTCGCCGGTCTGGTGATGGCCCCGGAATCGGTGCACGTGTCGCAGCCGCCGCTTCTCGGATCCAACGGCTTGGTGGCCGGACCAGGCGCCTGCCTGGCCCCGGTGGGCAAGCACTGACACCAGCAACGCCTCCCCGTCGGCAGGCCGCACCATGGTGGGGGATTTTTCGAAAAACTTCATGGTTGGCGCGCCCCGTGGCAAAACAGGCCTTCAGTCCCTGTCGATCCGCCGCCTGCGCGAGTTGGCCCGCAGCTTGCGCGTGCATCTGTTCAGCCGGTTGTCGCGCACCGATCTGATCCAGGCCATCGATCGGCGTGCGCCTGGAGGGGTGGCGGCTGACGCAGCACCCCCAGAGGCGGCCCCCCAGCTCGAATCCACACTCACACCCGCGCCAGCGCCCGCTGCCGCGCCCCTGCCCCAGGCCACCAGCTGGCTGCAGCTCGAGGCGATCGACAGCCCCTGGGTGCAGCTCCGCTGGCAGCTCAATTCCGCCGATCGCCTGCGGTTGCAGCAGGAGGCTGGCAATCGCCTGCGCCTCCGCCTGGCCGATATCACCGATCGTGGCCACGACGACACGCCCCAGACCCAGCTTGAGGTGCAGCCCGATGCCGGGGTGGCTGAATGGCAGCTGGCGCTGCCGCTGCTCGGCCGCCTCTATCGGGCTGAGTTGGGTTTTCGCCATGCCGCCGACGACAGCTGGGTGACCCTGGCCCTCTCGTCGCCCCTGTGGGTGGCTCCCGCCGCCGAAGGCGTCGCCAGCCCCGCTCCGGCCGCCGCCCCTGATCTGGCCGTTTTCCCGGTGGGAACGTGGGTGCCCACCGGTGTACCCGCCATCCACGAGCGGCTCTATCAGACGGCCACAGCCCTGCAGCGTCGGCGTCCCTTGGGGGCCTCCGAAGAGCTCCAGGAGCATGGTTTCGATCGCCAGGCCCTGGCAGCAGGCGCCGGCGAGGAGGGCTTCAGTGCCTCCGCTGCCGGGCTCTCCGCCCCTGGGCTCTGGGCCTCGGGGCTGTGGGAATCGGGTCGCAGCGCTTCAGGCCAGGGGGGCTTGCCTCCGCGTCAGCGACGGTTCTGGCTGGTGGCCGATGCCGAGCTGATCGTGTACGGCGCCACCGATCCGGCCGCACGGCTCACCATCGGTGATGAAGAGGTACCGCTTTCCGTTGACGGCACCTTCCACCGCCATGTGCCCTTCCCCGATGGGGATCAGGAGTGGCCGATCGCCGCCGTGGCCGCCGACGGAGAGCAGCGCCGCAGCATCACCCTCAGCTTTGAGCGCCGCACCCCCGAGGCTCACGTCAACACAGCCGACGAGGCGCAGGACGAATGGTTCTGAGCGCCGCTGCGCCGGGGAGCGGCGCCGCCCTTGCCATCCCCGGATAATGGGCTCGTTCTCTGGTCCCTCTGCGCCATTGCCCCCGCCCTCAGACATGTCCGACCCCCGGTCGGTGGCCCTGAGCCGGTTGGGCCGCCTGCTCTCGGCTTCCCGTGAACAGGCGGGCGTGGAGCTCTCTGATCTGGCCGATCGTTTGCATCTCGGCCACGAACAGCTCCAGGCGCTTGAGCAGGGTGAGACCTCCCGCCTGCCGGAACCGGTGTTTGTCGTGGCCATGGCACGCCGGATCGCCGAGGTGCTTGGCATCGGCATCGACGAACCGCTCGATGCCTACAAGCGGGCCCTGCTGAATCCACTCCCGGCTCAGCCCGCCGCCCCAGCATCGCCTGACCCTGGGCGAAGCTCCTGGCTGCGCCGCTTGCGCCTCCGCTTCAGCACACCCTGAGCTCCAGGCCGGTGGCTTCCGCTACCACGGCTGCGCAGGAGCGCAGGCTCCAGCGCTCGAGGCTGAGATCCACCGGTTCACCGGCCTGGTGGCTGGGCAGTAACGCCACCGTGAACCCGGCTGGGCTGCCGGGCTTGCCCGGTTCGCTCCGCACCTGCAGGGCGGCGATCACATCGAGCGGTCGCCGGTCGAGGGCTGCCGCCAGGCGCAGCAGCAGCGCCATGCTGCTCACGGTGCGGCGTGGCTCGCGACCCTCGATCAACTGCCACGATTCGTGGCGTTTCTTCGGCAGGCTGCGGCGGTGGTAGCGGGCGATGGCCGCCACCATCAGGTGCTCGCTTTGGGAATAACCCAGCAGTTCGCCATGGCGAATCAGATACCAGGTGTGCTTGTGATAAGCGCTGCTGTTGATGAACGTGCCGCAGGTGTGCAGCTGGGCGGCAGCCCAGAGCAAGGCGCGCCCCTCGCCACGGTCGTCATGCAGCAGGCCGTGGCTCTGGTCGTAGAGGCTGAGCGCGTGCTGGGCCACCCGCTCGGCCCGTTCCCCATCCACGCCGTAATTGCCTGCCAGATGCAGCACGGTGCGCTGGCGGATCGAGCTCTGAAAGGCAAAGCGATCGCTCAGCAGGTTGTTGCGCAGCATCCAGTCCACGATCAGGCCCTCCCGCAGGGCCCGCTCGCAGATCACCAGCTCCTCGGCGCCCATCATTCCCATCGCCGTCTGCAGGATCAGGGCGCCGGGCACGATGATGTCGGCCCGGCGTTCGTTGATGCCCGCCAGGGTGCGGCGCTGCTCTGGCGTGAGGCTGAGCAGCCGGCTGATCAGTTGGTCGATCCGCTCCCGGCTGAGGCGGTAGCCCTGCAGGCGCAGCGGCGGCCGTTCGTCTTCGGCGGCAGCGAGGGCGGCCAGGGCCATGGCGGTGCCGCTGGTGCCCACCATCACCGGGGCCCGGCCATCGGGCAGTGCCCGTCGCACCTCCGCCACGGCCGGATCCAGCGCGCCCTGGATGTACGCCCGCAGGAATCGGCGGCGCTCCGGCGGCCAGGGATCCTGCTGGCCGAAGTCGCGCTGCAGGCGCACTGCGCCGATGCGGGTGCTGGTGAGGGCCTGGGCATCGGTGCCATCGGCCAGCACCAGTTCGGTCGACCCCCCACCAATGTCAAGAATCAGGTGGGGCTGGTTGCCCAGCGGCATGGCCGACAGCACCCCCAGGTAGATGAGGCGGGCCTCCTCGGGCCCGCTCACCAGATCCACCTCCAGCCCCAGCTGCTCCTGCAGCGACTGGATGAATTGCGGGCCGTTGGGCGCCTCGCGCACGGCGCTGGTGGCGGCGGTCACGATTTGTTCCACACCGTGGCTGGCCGCTAGTTCGCGGCAGTGCCGCAGGGTGAGAAAGGCCCGTTCGATCGCTTCGGCGCTGAGATTGCCGCTGTCGGGCTCCCGGTCACCCAGCCGGGTGGTGGCCTTCTCCGTCGTTTCGATGGTGAAGGTATGCAAGCGCGGATCGATCGCCGCGATCACCAGGTGGATCGAGTTGGTGCCGATGTCAATGGCGGCCACGCGGCGGCGTTCGGCTGATTCAGATGCAAACGTTCCTGCGGCAGAGCTGAGAACCATGGCGGACAGGCCGCGTGCGGCGTCACTTTGCCACCGCGGGGCCACCTAGGGTGCCGCGAACGCACGGGTGGGGATGGTCTGGCTGGAACTGCTGCGCTGGCATAAGCCCAGCGGGCGGCTGATCTTGCTCATTCCGGCGGGCTGGGCCCTGTGGCTGGGGCCCACCGCTCCGCCGCCGGCCTCGCTGGTGGCGTTGATCGTGCTGGGGGGGCTGGCGGTGAGCGGCGCCGGCTGCATCGCCAACGACCTCTGGGATCGGAGGATCGACCCCCGCGTGGAGCGCACCCGCCATCGTCCCCTGGCCGATGGTCGCGTGGGGGTGGGCGGCGCCTTGGCGCTGCTGCTGCTCTGCCTGGTGGTTGCCCTGCTCGTGGTGCTGGCGCTGCCCCGCATCGGTCGCAGCCTCAGCCTGCTGCTGGCCCTGGCGGCCCTGCCGCCGGTGCTGCTCTATCCCTCCGCCAAACGCTGGTTCGCCTGGCCTCAGGCGGTGCTCGCCCTCTGCTGGGGATTTGCCGTGCTCATCTCCTGGGCGGCGGCCGAGGGCAGCCTGGCCGGAGGCTGGCCCCTGCTGCTCACCTGGCTAGCCACGGTGGTGTGGACCTTCGGCTTCGACACCGTTTACGCCATGAGCGATCGCGACGATGACCGCCAGCTGGGGGTGCGCAGCAGTGCCCTCAGCCTGGGCGATCGGGCCCCCACGGCCGTGGGGGTCTGCTATGGCCTCACGGCTCTGGCGCTGGCCGTGGCGGCCGCACTGCGGGGGCTGGCCTGGCCCTTCTGGCCCCTCTGGGCCCTGGCGGCTGCCGGCATGCTGCGGGAGGCCCGGCAGCTGCGCGCCCCGCAGCTGCCCCCTTCGGCCTACGGGCGGCATTTCGGCCGCCAGGTGAAACTGGGGGGCCTGCTGCTGCTGGCCCTGGTGCTGGGAGTGGCGCTGCGCTGAGGTCGGTCAGCCCCCATGGTGCGTTCCCCTGTCTGCCTGCCCCTGCCGGCGCCGCTGCAACCCGGTGATGGGGTACAGCTGGTGGCGGCCAGCTCGGCCCTTGGCGATGCCACCACCCTGGGGGCGGGCCTTGCCGTGCTGGAGGGCTGGGGCCTGCGGGTGGAGAGCGATGCGGCCACCCTCCTGCGGCGCCGCTGGGGCTACCTGGCCGGCCGTGATGGCGAGCGGCGCCACGACCTCGAGGCCCGGGCCGCAGCAGCGCTGCACGCCTGTGTGCGGGGCGGCTGGGGGGCGGCCCGCCTGCTGGAGCAGCCGCTGCGCCAGCCCCCCGGCTGGCTGCTGGGGTTTTCGGATGTCACCTCGCTGCTGTGGCAGCGGCTGGCGGTGGGGCTGGCGGGCGGTGTGCACGGCCCCCTGCTCACCACCCTGGCCGCTGAACCGACCTGGAGCCAGGAGCGGTTGCGCAACGTGCTGTTTGGCGAACCGCTGCCGGCCTTGCAGGGGGTGGGCTGGGGCGGAGGCGTGGCCTGCGGCCCGCTGCTGGTGGCCAACCTCACGGTGGCCACCCATCTGCTCGGCACCCCTCACCTGCCGAGCCTGGAGGGGGCCGTGCTGATTCTCGAAGACGTGGGCGAGGCGCCCTACCGGATCGAACGCATGCTCACCCACTGGCGCCTCTGCGGCGCCTTGCAGCGGCTGGCGGGTGTCGGCTTCGGCAGCTTCAGCGGCTGCGAGGAAGCCGACCAGCGCTTGGAGGAGCCGGCCGAGCACCGCTTCAGCCTCGCGCAGGTGCTGCAGGAGCGCACCGCCGACCTGGGCATCCCCCGGGTGGCGCAGCTGCCGGTGGGCCATGGCTCGGCCAATGCCGCCTTGCCCCTGGGGGTGCGGGCCGTGCTCGATGGCGATCGGGGCACCCTGGCGATCGACCCCTGACGGATGCGTCGATCCGTCGGTAGAACGGGGCGATGAAGCATCCCCTGCACAGCCTGCCACCCCTCACCCTGGCCCTGGCCCTGGCGGGTGCGGCGGCGCTGCCGGTGGCCCTGGTGCAGGGATGCCAGCGCCGCCCCCCGGAACCGGCGGAAAGCCCCACCCCCCGCCGGGTGTCGGCTCTGGGGCGCATCGAACCGGAAACCAAGATCCGCAAGGTGTCGGTGTCGAGTTCGCTCAGTGGCGACCGGATTCAGGAGATTTTGGTGGAGGAGAACCAATGGGTGAAAAAGGGCCAGCCTCTGGCGGTGCTGAACAGCTATGGCAGCCTCAAGGCTTCGCTGCAGGAAGCCGATGAACTGGTAGCCCTGCAGCGCGACAAGCTCGCTCAGGTGAAGGCCGGTGCCAAGGAGGGGGAGATTCGCGCCCAGGCCTACAAGGTGGAGAGCCTGGAGCGGGAGCTGGCCGGTGAGCGCCTCTCCCAAGACCAGAGCGTGGCCAGCAAGCGCTCGAAGATGCAGGAGGCCCGCACCGAGGCCCAGCGCTACGAGATGCTCTTTCGCAACGGTGGCGCCTCCGAGCTGCAGCGCGACCGCTACCGCACCCGGGCTGAAACCACCCAGGCCGAACTGAACGAGGCGATCGAAAGCCGCGCCACAACCCTGCGCAAGCTGGAATCCGATATCGCCAGCGCCCGCCAGACCCTCGCCCAGATCAAGGAGGTGCGGCCGGTGGATGTGGCCGCGGCGGAGAGTGAGTTGCGCAAGGCGGTGGCTGCCCGCGACCGGGCCCGTCAGGAGTTTGATTTCGCTACCGTGCGCGCCCCTCAGGATGGCCGGATTCTCAAGATCGTGGCCCGGCCTGGCGACAAGGTGGGAGATGACGGCCTGCTGGAGATGGCCGATACCAGCCAGATGATCGTGACAGCTGAGGTTTATCAGACCGATATGGCCCGCATCCGCCAAGGACTCGGGGCCACGATCCGTGCCGATGGCATCGAGGGGAGCCTGCGAGGCACGGTGTATCAGCTGGTGCCCCAGGTGCAGCGGCAGTCGATCTTTGCCGGTGAACCAGGGGAGAACCAGGATCAGCGGGTGTTTGAGGTGAAGCTGCGGTTGGACCCGCAGGTGCTCAAGAATTCCCGCATCGGCTATGCCTCGAACCTGCAGGTGAATGTGATCTTTGACCCCCTGACCCAGACCAATACTCCATGAATCGCCGCCTGCAGCTGTGGTTGAAACGCACGCCGGTGGCCTGGCTGCAGCTCACCAACAATCCTGTGAAGATGCTGATCGGCGTTGCCGGGGTGGGGTTTTCCAACTTGCTGATGTTTTTTCAGTTGGGATTGGTGGATGCCATGTACAACAGCCAGCGCAAGCCGATCTACAGGCTTGAGGCTGATCTGGTGATGGTGAGCAGCCGCTACAGCAACCTGGGCGCGATGCAGAGCTTCCAGCGGAGTCGGCTGTACCAGGTGCTTGGCGTGGAGGGTGTGGAGCATGTGTCACCGCTGCGTTTGGCGCGGGCCAGCTGGATAACGCCGGCCACCCGCAAGTCGTTTGATGTGTATGTTTATGGCGTTAATCTTTCCCTGCCATCCTTGAATTTTCCCGAGCTTGAGGAGGAGCGCAGCCGTTTGCAGGCTCTCGGGTACGCCTTGTTTGATCGCAATTCCAAGACGCAATACGGTGAGGTGGCGGCCACCGTGGCAAGCAAGGGTGTATTCCCTGTGGAGGTGAATGGCATTCAGACCCGCGTGATCGGTACTTTTGCGATGGGTTCAACATTCGCGGCTGATGCCAATATGATTACGGCGGATGGCACATTTTTGTCCCTGTTTCCCAAGGTGGATCCCCGTCGGATTGAGCTTGGACTGATCCGCTTGCGCCCCGGGGTTTCGGCTCAGCGGGCGAAGCGGGAGATGGCCGCCATCCTGGGCGAGCGTGATGTGCAGGTGATCACTCGCGATGAGCTGGCCGACCTTGAGCTCAGCTACTGGCAGCGCAACTCCTCCGTAGGCTTTATCTTCTCCTTGGGGGTGCTGGTTGGTTTCATTGTAGGTAGCATCATCGTCTATCAGATTCTCTACGGCGACGTGATGAATTCTCTGCCACAATATGCCACCCTTAAGGCCATGGGATATCGCGATCCCTTCGTGATCGCGATTGTGATCCAACAGTCGGCTCTGTTGGCGGTGATTGGCTTCATCCCCGGCCTGCTTCTTTCAGCTGGTCTCTATCAGCTGTTGGCCTCGGTAACCAAGCTCACCATCTATCTCACCTTCCATCGTGCTCTGCTGGTCTTGGTGCTCACCTTTGTGATGTGCGTAGGCTCGGGCACCCTGGCCACCCGCAAGCTGGTGCAGCTGGATCCAGCCGACATCTTCTGAAGCCGCCTTCTGAGTGCATGACCCATCAGCCCGCCAGCGACGCACCGATCATTTCCCTGAGCCATGTGAACCATTGGTTTGGCAGTGGTGAGGAGCGCAAACATGCGCTGAAAGACATCACGCTCGACATCCACGCCGGTGAAATCGTGATCTGCACGGGTCCGTCGGGATCGGGGAAGACCACCCTACTGACGATGCTGGGCGGCCTGCGCTCCTGCCAGGATGGCAGCCTGCGTATCCTCGGCCGGGAGCTCAATGGTGCCAGCAAAGAAGAACTGGCGGAGTTGCGCCTGAATGTGGGTTTCATCTTTCAGGCCCATAACCTCATGATGTTTCTTAATGCGCGCCGCAATGTGCGCCTCGCCCTCGAGCTTCATGGGCGCTATCTCGATGCGGATATGGATGCGCTGGCCGATGCCATGTTGACCCGCGTGGGCTTGGCGGATCGGGTGGATTACATGCCTGCCAACCTCTCGGGCGGCCAGCGTCAGCGGGTGGCCATCGCTCGCGCCATGGTGAGTGGCCCTCGCATCCTTCTCGGCGATGAACCCACCGCCGCCCTCGATAAGGAGTCGGGCCGCACCGTGGTGGCGATGATGCGGGAGATGGCCGACCGGGATGGCACCACCATCATCATGGTGACCCATGACAACAAAATCCTCGACGTAGCTGATCGCATCATCATCGTTGAAGATGGCCATCTGGCCAGCGCCGAGCAGCAGGAGGCCTTCGTGCGACGGATGCGTGAACCCGGCTGAGCGCTTCAGGGTTGGGGCGGTGGCACCGTGCGGCTGTTGCCATCGCGGTTGGCTTGATATAGCGGTGATAAAATCTCCACATCTGCTTCGGCAAAACAGTCTTGAATGGCCCCAAGCAAGGCGGAGAGTGTTTCCCGGAAGGTGAGCGGATTCTCTACTGCGGCATTCAGCTCATAGCTGATGTGATAGTCATTCAACGACGTCTGCAGCACCACCGCCGGGGCGGTGGTTGCCAGCCCGGGGGTGCGGCGGGCCGCCTCCAGCAGAAGAGCATGCACCTGGCGCCAGGGCACGTCGTAGCCGATCGTCACCCCGGTGGCCAGGGCCACCGGTCGGCTCATGTCCCGCGCCGGCAGGCTGTAGTTGCGCACCGCGGCCCCTATCACGCTGGCGTTCGGGAGGCTCACCAGTTCGTTGAGCGGCGTTTGAATGCGGGTGACCAGCAGCGACTGATCCACTACCACGCCAACCACGCCCTGAATTTCCACCCGATCGCCTTCGCGGAAGGCGCGGGTGTAGATCATCATCAAGCCGCTGATCACGTTGCTGGCGGCAGCGCTTGAGCCCAGGGCCGCCAGCACTCCCAGAAAAATCCCCGCCCCCTGGAAGGCCTGGCTGCGGGAGCCGGGGAAATAGGGCCACGCCGTGACCAATCCGGCCGCCAGCAGCAGCAGCGACACGATTCGGGCCGTGGGCCGGCCCCACTCGGGATAAAACCCTGGTACATGCAAACGCCCCCGGGCCAGGGCCGCAAACCAGGCATTGCTCAGCCGGATCGCCACTGCGGTGAGCGCCAGGATCAGGGCAACCGCCAGCAGGGAGGGAATCGCGTTGATCACGCCCTGCAGCAGACGACCCGCCAGACCCAGCAGCTGGGCTCTCAGCCCTTCGGCGATAGCCTGGGTGGGAGGGAAAAAGCTCAGCAGCAGCGGAATCAGCAGGTAGCTGGCCAGCAGCAGCAACGACCAGTGCACGATCTGGCGCAGCAGCTGGGCGCCATCAACCAGCTGCTGCGCGTTGAGCCACTGGCTGCCGGCAAACCGCACCCCCTCAGGCCACCAGCGGCCGCTGGCCTGGTAGATGGCCTGGGCAAGACGACGATTCAGCTGTTGTTGCAGCCGCCACCAGAGGCCATAGGCCAGCAGTACCAGCAGGGCCAGGCTTGTGCCCACCAGCCAGTTCTCCAGCCGGTGGCTCCTGCGGTACTGGCGAATCGCTCCCCGCAGTTGGTTGCGATAGCGCTCGGCCAGGTCTGTGGCGTTGGTGTCAAATGCCGCCGCCGCTCGCTCATCCACCGCCAGCAGGGAGGTGAACACCCGGTTCCTCTCCAGGCCCACCATTACGTAAGGAGGCTCGGGTCGAACCGTGAACTGATCGGGGTCGATGGTGTGGTCGTTAGCCAGTTGCCGCAGTTTTTCGGTGCCGCGCTGGGCCAGACCGGCGGGGGTCTGGGCGCCGGTGGCCACCCTGATCTCCAACACCCGGCGGCCGTCGAGGGTGATCCAGGCCGGCGCTCCCTGCCCTGCGGCTGCGGTGGACGCGGCTTGCAGCGGGCAGCTCAGCAGCAGGCCGAGCAGGACTGGCAGGAGAAGCGGCAGCACAAAAGCCCCCCCCTGGCGGCGGCCATCGCGACGGCGTGGCATCTCCATCAACCCTCTGCGTCAACGCTTCTACGGTTTAGCCATGCTCAGACCAGCTGGCCGCGGCCGCGGAGCACCGCCTCGGCGATCACCAGGTCCACCGGGGTGGTCAGTTTGAGATTGGCGGCCGGGGCCTCCAGCACCGCCACTGGGAGCTGCAGTCGTTCGTAGAGAGCGGCGTCGTCGGTTACCACCCAACCCGCCTCGGCAGCCCGACGGTGGGCCTCGCGCAACTGCGCCACGGCAAAGCCCTGGGGAGTCTGGGCGGCCCAGAGCCGGCTGCGATCGGGGGTGGCGCGGATGCGGCCAGCGCGATCCACCTCTTTGATCGTGTCGGTGACGGGTGTGGCGGCGATGATGCCCTCCCCCCGGGGGATCGCCTGCTGCAGGGCTGCCACGCACCGCTCCAGCAGCGCCGGCTCCACCAAGGCGCGGGCACCATCGTGGATCAAGACCGCCTCGGCCTCCGGTGGCAGTGCCGCCAGCCCCCGGCTCACCGACTCCTGACGGCTCTCCCCCCCCAGGATCCACTGCACCGGCACCGTGGGTTGGGCTGCGGCCACGATCGCCGCCACGGCGTCGGCATCGGCATCCTGCCCGACCAGGCCGATCCAGCGGATGGCCGGGCAGGCCAGGGCCGCCTCCAGGGTCCAGGCCAGCACCGGTCGACCGGCCAGGGGCAGCAGCAGCTTGTTGCGCTCAGCCCCCATGCGGCGTCCGCTGCCTGCCGCGGCGATCAGCAAATGCACAAGCAACCCCTCAGGATGGACAGGACAATTCGTACATGGTCCATACAATCAGGCCACCAGGCCCTGGTGCCCCACCCGCTGCTGCCCGATGCGTGCGCTGTTTCTGATTCCGGGTGATGCGGCCAGTCAGTTGCAGGCCCTGCCGGCTGTGGCCGCCTGTGCCGATCAGCTGGGTTTTGCCATGCAGGTGGCCTGCGCTCCCGATCTCGTTGGCGTGTGGAAGCTGCTGCCGGCGGTGGAGAAGGTGCTGCCCTTCAGCTTCGAGCGCGCCAGCCTGGCCGACTGGGCCAACCTGTTGGGTTGCGTGCGGGAGCCCGATTTCCAGGCCTGCATCAACCTGGCCTCCGGCCGGCAGGTGGATCTGATGCTCTCGATGAGCCATATCCCCAATCGCGTTGCCGCGGGTGGTTTTTCCGCCACCAGCACGGTGACCCCCAGCTTCGATGGATGGCCTGCCCAGGCGCTGGAGGCTTACCTCAAGCCGATTGGGGTGACGCTTCAGGCCGAGGCCTACCGACTGCGGTTGCCGGCTGCGGCCCTCGAACGGGCCGCAGCCGATCTGCCCAGCGGCGATGGTCCGCTGCTGCTGCTGGCGCCAGCGGGGGGGAGCGGCGACTGGCCCGCCGAGCGGTGGACCGACCTGCCGGAGCAGATTCGCTCACGGCTCAGCACCCTGCGCCACCGGCTGCTGCCACCCACCTCCGGCAGCGCTTCCCTGGAGCGGGCCGCGCTGGTGGCCTCCGCTGATGTGGTGCTGGCCAGTGATGCGGCCACGGTGGAGCTGGCCCTGTTGTGCGGCGTGCCCCTGGTGGCCCTGGGCCGTGCCGCCAGCAGCCTCCCGGAGCGGGAGGGGGTTCGCGGCGTCGGCGAAGCCGGCAGCCTTGCCAGCCTGGCCACACCGGTGGTGCTCCAGGCCCTGGGCCTGGGCTGAATCGCCATGGCGAGATCGGCTCCCGTGGCCACCGGGCGCCGCCGCCGTCGCCGGCCGCCGCCCACCCGTTCGCGCCACCCCTGGCTGGCGCCGGTGTTGCTGCTGATCGCGGTGGTGAACCTCACCGCCATCGGCTACCGCATCACCGAAGGTTGGGACTGGGGCGACTGCTACTGGATGGTGGCCATCACCATCCCCGGCATTGGCTACGGCGAGGTGGAGCCGCTCTCCTCCGCCGGCCGGGTGGTCACCGTGTTTTCCATCTTTGGCGGCCTGGCGGTGCTGCAGCTCACCCTGCAGCGGCTGGTGCAGCTCTCGGAAACCGGCTATTTCCGCAGCAACCGCCAGCATCGTTACCTCCGCTGGATCCAGACCATGCAGGACCACGTGATCGTGTGCGGCTACGGCCGCATCGGGCGGGAGATCGCCGAACAGCTCATGCGCGAGAAGGTGCCCCTGCTTGTGCTGGAGCTCGACCCCGACCTGCAGGAGGCCGCCGCCGCCCGCGGGGTCCCGGTGCTGCTCGCCGATGCCACCCGCGACGAAACCCTGCGCCAGGCCGGGATCCTGCAGTGCCGCAGCCTGGTGGCGGCCCTGTCGAGTGATGCCGCCAATCTCTATGTGGTGCTGAGCGCCCGCGGCATTGCCCCCAGCTGCCGTTTGATCGCCCGCTGCGACAACGAAGAAGCGGCCCGCAAGCTGCGCCAGGCTGGGGCCGATCAGGTGATCAGCCCCTATGTGGCCGGTGGTCGCGCCATGGCCAGCACCGCCTTGCGGCCTCTGTCGGTGAGCTTTCTGGAGTTGCTGGCCGGCTCTGACTGCGAGGTGGAGGAATTTCAACTCCGCGATGATCTGCAGAGCCTCGGCAAGGTGGCCGGTCGCTCGCTCGCCGATCTCGAGATCAAGGCGCGCACGGGGGTTTTGGTGCTGGCGATCAAGCAGCCTCCCGATGAGGGCCCGGCGATCAGCTACCGCGGCGTCCGCCAGGAGGGAGCCAGCGAACGGCTGATCGCCAATCCGCCCGTGGATACGCGGTTGGGCCCCGGGCAGCTGCTGGTGGTGATGGGCAGTCGCGAGCAGCTGGCGCGCCTGCGCGACCTGCTCGGGGATGCGGTGCTCGATGAATGCGCCCTGCCGGCTTGAGGCTGCCGCCGCCATACGATCGCCGCCAGCCGTTTGCCGCCCATGTCGAGCCCCGCACCCCTCTCCGGCCAGGTGGCCCTGGTCACCGGCGCCAGCAGGGGCATCGGCCGGGCGGTGGCCCTCCAGCTGGCCGCTGCCGGCGCTGAGGTGGTGGTGAACTACGCCAGCTCTCCCGACGCGGCGGCCGAGGTGGTGGCCGCGATCGAGGCGGCCGGCGGCTGCGCCTGGAGCCACCGGGCCGACGTGGCCGATGAGGAGCAGGTGGAGGCCATGGTGAAGGCTGTGCTGGAGCGGGCTGGGCGGCTCGATGTGCTGGTGAACAACGCCGGAATCACCCGCGATGGTCTGCTGATGCGGATGAAAACCGCCGACTGGCAGAGCGTGCTCAATCTCAATCTCACCGGTGTGTTTCTCTGCACTCGCGCCGTGAGCCGGCCCATGCTCAAGGCCCGCAGCGGCCGCATCATCAACATCACCTCCGTGGTGGCGTTGATGGGTAATCCCGGCCAGGCCAATTACAGCGCTGCCAAAGCCGGCGTGATCGGCCTCACCCGCAGTACCGCCGCTGAATTTGCCAGCCGTGGCGTCACCGTGAATGCCGTGGCCCCGGGGTTCATCGCCACCGACATGACGCGGGATCTCAACGCCGAGGGCATTCTCGCGGCGATCCCCCTGGGGCGCATGGGTCAACCGGAGGAGGTGGCTTCAGCCGTGCGCTTCCTGGCTGCTGATCCCGCCGGCGCCTACATGACCGGCCAGGTGCTCCAGGTGGACGGCGGCATGGTGATGCGCTGAAGCCCGTTCACAGCTCTGGGCTGGCCGGTGGGCGGGCCAGCTCATCGCGCAGGCGGCGGATGCGCTGCAGCAGCTTCAGGCGCCGGCTGCGGGCGGTGATCGTGAGAAACAGGCGGATCGGCACGTACACCAGGGCCATCAGCACCCCCAGGGCGGCAATCAGCAGAAAGATCATGCCGTTGGCGGTGGAGGCGGGGCCCAGGCCAGCATCGGCCCCCTGCTCCGCCAGATCCTCCAGGGCCTGGCTGAGGGTGTCGTGTACCGAGGCCGGCAGGCTGGCGGCGAACATGGCGGTGCGCTGATGGGCCGAAGTTAACGGTCCAGCCTCGGATTGGTTGGGCTCAACCCATGGGGGGGCCACCCTGAGATTCGGCTTTCCCCACCCATCCCCCTGCAGACCGGGTACCGGCTGCTGTGGGAGCCTGACATCAGTAGTGCAGCACCGATTCCGATGGCCAAGCTGATCCGCTTCGCCGACGCTTCCAGGGAGTCCCTTGAGAAAGGCGTCAACGCCCTTGCGGATGCCGTGAAGGTAACGATCGGGCCCCGCGGCCGCAACGTGGTGCTCGAGAAGTCGTTCGGCGCTCCCGACATCGTCAACGACGGGGTGACGATCGCCAAGGAGATCGAACTCGAGGATCCGTTTGAAAACCTCGGGGCCAAGCTGATGCAGCAGGTGGCTTCCAAAACCAAGGATGCCGCCGGTGATGGCACCACCACCGCCACGGTGCTGGCCCAGGCCCTGGTGCACGAAGGCCTGCGCAACGTGGCCGCCGGATCGAGCCCGATGGCCCTGCGGCGCGGCATGGACAAGGCCACGGCCCAGGTGGTGGCGGGCCTGGCTGAGCGTGCCACCGGCGTGGTTGGCGATGCCATCCGCCAGGTGGCCACCGTGAGTGCTGGCAACGACGACGAAGTGGGTCGCATGGTGGCGGAGGCCATGGATCGGGTGAGCGCCGACGGCGTCATCACCGTGGAAGAGTCAAAGTCGCTGGCCACCGAGCTCGACGTGACCGAGGGGATGGCCTTCGACCGCGGCTACTGCTCGCCCTACTTCGTGACCGACCAGGATCGGCGCGAGTGCAGCTTCGAGAATCCTCTGCTGCTGCTCACCGACCGCAAGATCGGCGCTGTGGCCGATCTGGTGCCGGTGCTCGAGGCTGTGAGCCGCAGCGGCAGGCCCCTGGTGATCGTGGCCGAGGAGGTGGAAGGCGAGGCCCTGGCCACCCTGGTGGTCAACAAGACCCGCGGCGTGCTGCAGGTGGCGGCGGTGCGGGCTCCGGGTTTTGGTGACCGTCGTAAGGCCATGCTCAGCGACATCGCCATCCTCACCGGCGGCACCGTGATCTCCGAAGATCGCGCCATGACCCTTGAGAAGGCCACCCTCGCCGATCTGGGCCAGGCCCAGCGGATCACCATCACCAAAGACGACACCACGATCGTGGCGGGAGAGGCCACCCGCGCCGCCGTACAGGAGCGCATCTCCACGATCCGCCGCGAACTGGAAGCCACCGACTCCGACTATGACCGCGAGAAGCTGCAGGAGCGCATCGCCAAGCTCGCCGGCGGCGTGGCGGTGATCAAGGTGGGAGCTCCCACCGAAACGGAACTGCGTAACCGCAAGCTGCGCATTGAGGATGCGCTCAATGCCACCCGGGCGGCGGTGGAAGAAGGCATCGTGGCCGGTGGTGGCTGCACACTGCTGCAGCTGGCTGAAGGCTTGGATGCCCTGGCGGCCTCCTGTCAGGGAGATGAGCGCACCGGTGTGGAGATTGTCAAGCGCGCCCTGCAGGCTCCCCTCAGTCAGATCGCCAACAATGCCGGTGTGGATGGGGCGGTGGTGGCCTCTGAGGTATTGCGTCGCGGCCTGGGATTCAACGCCCAGAGCGGTGTGTATGAAGACCTTCTGGCCGCCGGCATCCTCGACGCCGCCAAAGTGGTGCGGCTGGCTCTTCAGGATGCGGTGTCGATTGCGGCCATGGTGCTCACCACCGAAGTGGTGATCGCCGACAAACCCGAACCTCCTGCTCCCCCCGCCGGCGACGGTGGCATGGGAGGAATGGGTGGCATGGGCATGCCCGGCATGATGTGAGGCCGGTGCACCGCCGCAGGGCCCTTACAGCATGCGCACCAACCTGGCGTGGATGCGGCAGACCGTGAGGGCCTGGGGCGGCGGATTGCTGCAGAGCTTGCCCAGCTCTCGGTTCAACGCCTGAATTTCCCCCATCGGCATGGCGCCGATGGGCAGGCTCAGGAGCACCAGCGCAAACAGACGGCTGCCTCCGGGAATCTCCATGGCCTTGGCCCTCCCTGCCTTTGCGACACCTTCCCATCCTGAACAGGCCAGTGCGCCAGCCGTCCACTCCTACAAGAATTCTTGAGATTCGCTGTCCATCGCCTGCACATAGGCCGCCACCTGCAGGTCGACACCGGTGATGGCCGTGCCCACCACCGCCGCATCGGCTCCTTCGACCAGGGCGCGGGCCGCTGCCGCCGCCGAGGCCAGGCCGCCTTCGCAGATCAGAGCCACCGCTGGGTCGAGTTCCCGCCGCAGGGGGCCCAGCAGATCCCAGCCGGGTGGGCGGAGATGGGATGTGGCCTCGGTATAGCCGTACAGGGTGGTTCCCACCCAGCGGCAGCCCAGCCTGGCGGCCTTGATGCCATTGCTGATGCTATCGACATCGGCCATCAACGGTGCGCCAAGCTCCCGGGTGGCGCGTTCGATCAGGCCCGCCAGATCCTGGGCGGCAGGGCGGCGACGCTCGGTGGCGTCGATCGCCACCACATCGGCTCCGGCGGCCCACACTGCCTCAATCTCCGCCCACCCCGGCGTGATGTACACAGGGCTGTCGGCGTAGGTGCGCTTCCACAACCCCACGATCAAGGCATCCGGGCAGCGACGCCGCACGGCGCCGATGTGTTCAGGACTTTCCAGCCTCACGCCGATGGCGCCGTTGCGCAGGCTGGCGTCTGCCATGGCCGCGATCACGGTGGGGTCGCGCAGCGGTGATCCCGGCGGCGCCTGCACCGACACGATTAGCCCTCGGGCCAGGCCAGCGCGATCGGGCAGGGGTGTGGGCATCAGGCGAGCTTGCGGTTGAGCAGGGGGCGGATGGCCAGGTACAATCCCACCGCCAGCACCGCCAGGATCATCAGGCAGGCCCCGGCGCTGAGCTGGCCATAGGGCGCATCGAGCACCACCTGGCTCAGCTGAAGCGTGCCGCCATAGGCCGCCCGGATCGGCTCGATCGCCAGGGTGAGCGGGTTGAGGGCCGCCAGCCATCCCAGCCAGGTGGGCATGAAGGCGATCGGGGCCAGGGCGGTGCTGGCAAACAACAACGGCAGGTTGGCCACGAAGATCACGGCGATCAGCTCGATGTGACCCGGCAGAGCAAACGCCAAACCCAGGCTGAGGGCCGTGGTGGCGAACACCAGCAGCAGCAGGGTGACCAGCACCAGGCCAAGCCCGGCGAGGCCCGGCCAGCCATACCCCAGGGCGGCGGCTGCCGCCATGATCGCCACGCTCTGCACCAGGCTCATCACCGTGATGTAAAGAACCGAAGCCAGCACGATCGAGCTGCGGGAGCGCAGCGGAGCCACCAGCAGCCGGTTGAGGAAGCCGAATTCACGGTCAAACATCACCGGCAGGCCCGCATTGAGGGCACCGCTGAAGGCCGTGAACACGATCACCCCCGCCCCCAGAAAGCGGCCATAGCTGCTGCCCCCGGGCAGCAGCCCCTCCGGGGCCTTGGCAAACAGCGCCCCGAACAGCAGCAGCCAGATCAGCGGCTGAAGCACGCCGGCCACCAGCGTGGAGGGGCGACGCCGCAGTTGCACGAACAGCCGGCCGGTGAGTGCCAGGGTTTCCTGGGTGATCTCCGCCAGGGCGGAAGGGGCGGAGGGGCCAGCCGCGGGAGCGGCGAGACCGGGGGTGGCGCTGGTCATCGGCAATCGTTCGACAGACTTCAAAGGCATTCGGGTGCTCAGCGCATGCTCTGCAGGCGTTCGGCCTTGGCATCCCGCTGACCGGCCACCGCCAGCTCCGCATCCATGAGGGTGCGACCGGTGGCCTGCAGATACACATCATCGAGGCTGGGCCGGCTTTGAGCAAGGGCAAACACCGGCAGATCGGCTTCCCGCAGTTGGCTGCGCAGCCGTTCCACCACCGCATCGCCATCCACCACCAGGTTGAGTGAGAAACCCTGCGCCTGGTTCACCACCACCTGCCGCACACCCGGGCAGGCCTGCAGCAGCGTGCGCACCCGCTCCGCCTCCTCAGCATCGCTGAATTCCCGCACCCGCAGGGTGACGCGATCACCGCCCAGGGCAGCCTTGAGCTGGGCCGGCTGCCCCTCGGCGATCACCCGGCCAGACTCGATGATCGCCAGCCGATCGGCGAGCGCATCCACCTCTTCAAGGTAGTGGCTGCTGAGCAGCACGGTGGTGCCCTGGTCGCGCAGGCGGGCCAAAACCCGGTGAATCACAGCCCGACTTTCGATATCGAGCCCCACGCTGGGCTCATCGAGCACCAGCAGCCGGGGCCGGTGCAGCAGGCCTGCCGCCAGATCGAGGCGGCGACGCATGCCGCCGGAATAGGAACCGCAGCGGCGGTCGATCCAGGGCTCCATGCCGAGCAGGTTGACCAGCTCGTCGATGCGGGCCTTGCGTTCGCTGCGGGGGAGATGGTGCAGATCACCCTGGAGCGCGAGCAGTTCGCGGCCGGTGAGAATCTTGTCGATCGCTACCTCCTGGGCCACGTAGCCCAGAAGCCGTCGCACGGCCCGAGGATCAGCCAGGGCATCAAGACCCGCCACGCGCACCTGGCCGCTATCAGGAGCAAGCAGGGTGGCCAGAATGCGCAGTGTCGTGGTTTTGCCGGCGCCATTGGGGCCCAGCAGGCCGTAAAGCAGGCCCTCCGGCACCGACAGGCAGAGATCCTGAAGGGCAACCACGGTGGCCTCCCCCTGTCCATACCGCTTGTTGAGGTGGTCCAGCTCGATCAAGCGAGGGCGGCTCCCGGCTCAGGCCAGGCCAATCTAGAAAGGGCCGGCGGCACTCAGCGCCGGGAAGGCCAGCCCGGCAGCCGGGGTGCGGGCCAGCAGCAGCAGCAGGCAGATGCCAAACAGATAGAAAATTGACCAGCGAAACAGGGAACGGGCTGCCACAGGATCGTGGGGATCGCGGCAGAGCCGCTGGCTGAGCTGGAGCAGGCGGCCATTGAACGGTGCCAGAAGCAGGGCATAGAGCCAGCCGCCACTGGGCAGGGCCATCACGCCCAGCACGCTCACCAGCACCGTGGCCCAGCTGTAGCGGGCAATGGCTCTGGCCGTGTGCGGCAGGCCCCGCACCACCGGAAGCATGGGAATCCCCACCGAGCGATAGTCGTCGTGCAGCAAAAGAGCCAGGGCCCAGAAGTGGGCGGGGGTCCACACCATCACCAGGCTGAACAGCCACCAGCTGGGCCAGCCCAGCGGGCCCGCGGCAGCCGCGCCCACCAGCGGGGGGATGGCACCGGCCACGCCACCGATCACGATGTTGCGGTGGGTGCGCGGCTTCAGCAAAGCCGTGTAGAGCAGCACATAGCTGCAGAGGCCAAGCAGCGCCAGCGCCGCCGCCAGGGGATTCACACCCAGCACCAGCAGCACCACGGAGCCCGTGGCCATGGCAGCGGCCAGCAGCAGGGCTCGCCCTTCTGGAATCCGGCCGGCGGGCAGGGCCCGCTGGCTGGTGCGCTGCATGCGCCCATCAAGCTCCTGTTCCCAGAGACAGTTGAGAACCCCGGCCGCGGCCGAAGCCAGGCTGCCGCCAGCGAGGGTGCACAGCAGCGGCACTGGGGCCAGGGGCCAGCTGGGGCTCAGGGCCATGCCGCCCAGGGTGGTGGCCAGCAGCAGCGGGATCAGACGCGGTTTGGCGACTTCCAGCCAGGCGGGCAGGCTGGGTCGCTGCCGTTTAGGCGATTGGGATGGGGCCGGCGGTGTCGCCGGGGGGCTGACGGCGGCGCTGGGCAAGAGGGAGCTGCTCACGGAAACGCCGGGGTGGGGGAAGGGGACAGGGTGAGAAGGCTGCGGCCGAGCACCGCCCCCAGCAGGGCCACCAGCAGAGCGGCCAACAGTTGGTGGGTAACGGTGACAGCGGGAACCTGGAGTTGCAGCCGCAGCGTGGCAACACCCAACACGGCCTGCAGCCCCACCAGAGCGCTGGCGCCGAGCAGCAGACCGCGCGGGTGGCGGCAACCGCCCGGCAACCCCCACGAGGCGAGGGTGAGCAGTGGCACCGCGAGCAGCACGGGCCAGGCGCCCAGCCGATGGGCCAGCAGCCAAGGGCAGCCGCTGCCGGAGCTCAGGCAGAGATCGGCGGCCCAGCGGCTGGCCATCGATCCCCCCAGCAGGCACTGGCCGAGCAGGCTGGCGGTGGCGATCAGCACCAGGGCGATCCACCAGGCAGGAGTCGCCTGAGAAGCGTCAGCGGCAGGTGCAAGACCCTGATGCAGGGCACTCACCAGCAGCACCAACACCAGGGCGGTCATCAGATGGGCCGTGACTGTAGGAGCGGCCAGCAGGTGGCTGACGGTGAGAGCACCGAGTGCACCCTGCAGGGCCACCAGCGCGAGGGCGCCAGCGCTGCCCCAGGGCAGCCAGGAGGGCAGCGATCGTCGGGCTGTCAGCGAGAGGCCGGTGAGGCCGAGCAGGGCCAGGCCCACCAAAAAGGCATCGAGCCGGTGAAACCATTCCAGAAACACCTGCAGGTTCATCTGGCGGCCGGGCAGCAGGGTTCCGTAGCACAGAGGCCAGTCGGGACAGGCCAGGCCGGCCTCCATCACCCGGGTGGCACCGCCGATCACCACAAGGGCCACCAAGGCCACCACCAAATGGGCGGTCAACACGGCCGCCAGCTGACGTGTACGGGGCTGGTGTGGAAGCACTGCCATCATGGTTGTGACGATCGCAGGTGCACAAGGTAGCGAGGTTGGTCGGATGAGGGATTCCGCACATTTGTCGGTGTTGGTCTGTTTTTTGACGACCGATCTGTGACGGATGCAGCCGAACGGCCCGCGGCTCCTGGCCGGACTCCATAACCTGAGGAAGATGGATGAAGATCGGCGTAGGCCGACTTTTCGTCCGCGCCCGCAACAGCCAATCATCGTGTCCAAGGGCGCTGCCCACCTCACCCCAGACCAACTCGGTCATCGCCATGGCCATTCCCGCTTCGCTGATCACCTTTCTGGCCGGCATGGTTCTGATGCTGGCTGGCTTCTGGATCGGCAACACTGTGAATCTGCTGCCGCTTGACGCCAGCGCCAATGCCTCTGTTGTGGATGACCTGTTTCAGGTTCTCTTCATTATTGGCACCATCCTCTTTCTTGGCGTGGCAGGTTTGCTGGTCTACAGCCTGATCCGCTTCCGTCGCCGCGCTGGTGATATCGCCGATGGCCTGCCCATTGAGGGTAACCTGCCGCTGGAAATCGTGTGGACAGCCATTCCCGCGATTGTGGTGCTCTTTGTGGGCATCTACAGCTACGACATTTACGAGCGCATGGGGGGCATGGGTGCCCTGAATGACCACGGCATGATGCACCAAGCCAGCAATCATGAGATGGCACCTGTGCTGGCACCGCCTCCCGATGAGCCCCCTGCTGCCCGCGTCTGGGGTGGCATCGGCAGTCCTGCGGACGCCGGCCAATCCCTGCCCGTGGAGGTGACAGCCCTCCAGTTTGCCTTTCTGTTTCACTATCCAGATGGCGACATCACCAGCGGTGAACTCCACATACCCAGTGGCCGGCCAGTGCAACTGCAGATGCAGGCCCGCGACGTGATCCATGCGTTCTGGGTGCCCCAGTTTCGTCTCAAACAAGACATCATTCCCGGCCAGCCCACGGTGTTGAGCTTCACCGCCACCAAGCCGGGCAGCTACCCGATTGTCTGCGCAGAGCTTTGCGGTCCGTATCACGGGGGTATGCGCTCCACGGTGGTCGTGCATGAGCCCGATGATTTCGACACCTGGATTCAAAAAAA
>JAYKGR010000003.1:0-5195 GCA_035285645.1 Cyanobacteriota bacterium
TCAGCTGCAGCGATGGCCAGCTCGATGAGCCGATGAGCCTCAGTGCCATCGCCAAGCAGCTGGGCATGAGCCGCGACAAGACCCGCAACCTCGAACGCAAGGCGATCGAGGCGATCCGCTCCCGTTCTCACAACCTGGAGAGTTACCTGGCCGCCTGAACAGGGGTAGACCAGCAGCGGATTGCCGAGACGCGATCCTGATCAGCAGGGCTGCAGCTGCTGGCGCAGCAGGTTTAATCCTTCCTGATTGTGAAAGACAAAGTGTCCTGCTCCTGATAGCTGCTGAATGCTTGCCATCCTTGCATTCATGGCCCACTGATGCAGCCAGTGCCTGTTGGTCTCGCTGATGAAAGTGCCGCAGTCCCAGCCACCACTGTCCAGCTGATGACGTCCCCGCAACCCCACGAGAACCTTGATTGAGGCGATAGCGCTGATCTCCTCAAGTAAGTTTGCGTAGTTGATGGTGCCGTTGAACGCGGCGAAGCAGCCCTCCAGCAAGCGGATTCCCAGTGGAGTCTGGCCCAGGGCAACCTGGGCTTCGCATTGAGAACCTGTGTCACCGCAGGGCCAGAGGGGCGGGTCGCCTAGAATCAGAGATTGGCTCGTAACCCCTTGTCGTACGAGTTCCAGTGCAACGAGCGCACCGAGGGAATGCCCCAGCAGCAGCCAGGGTCCATGCTGATGCAGTTCAGGATGGCGTAGAAGCAGGTCCTGCGCCAGGAACGCCGGAGTCATGGTGGTTGCAGGCAGCAAACACTGGTTACGGCGGTCGCCATGGCCGGCCAGGTCGGGCACCAACCAGGTGATCTCCCCGGGTAGATGGGGCAACAGTGGAAGCATCGCCTGACGTGAGAGCAGAGCTCCATGTAGCAGCAGTGCCTGCGTCATAGCGAGGCAGGTGCAGCTGTCGTCGGCTCCGGTGTGGGAGCATCATTTCCACCGATGCTGATGCGCAGCAGGGACAGAGCAACAATTGAGGCGACCCCACCCAGCAAAACGGCAAGGAGCAAAGAAACCAACTGACGCCAATAGCGCGGGAGCCTTATCGCTCGGGACGGAGAGGATGTTGGTTGCGCCCTGACCGTGGCGGGTGACAGGAGGAGGCGATGACGCAGCTGATGAAGCTCTTTCTGCTGTTCGGCTGCACTCAGCTGAAGCTGTTGCAGCTCGAGCTCACGCTGACGCAGCATCTGGTTGCGCTGTTCCAATTGCTGATTGGCTTCGCGCAGTTGAGCCTGAAGAACCTGCATCTGGGCGTCCAGCTGATGGTGATCATTCAGGAGATCTGTCAGCCTGTGCTCCAGTTGACTGCGTTCTGTATCCGCTAAGGCGGTTTGCGCCTCCAGCTCCTGGCGCAGGTGGAGTAGGGCTTGCTCCAGTAAGTCCAGACGTCCCTGGCCTGATTCCATTGGAGAGCTCATCGGAGACTTTTCAACCATTGTGCGTCATCAAGCCTTGATCGAGCGGCTTGGTGAGGGATTCGGGGAGGGTTTTGGTAGATCGACTGCCCACTGCGGAGCTGGCTGGCGAGGCTTCACCCCCATCCCAAAGGCCCTCATTCACTCTCCGATCGTGCCGAGCCGCCAGGCATGAGGCGGTCGACAGCCATGCAGAACCGCTTCCAGATCTTCCTCAAGCATCGCCTCGAGCAACGCCCGGTACTGGTCGTCGTCCAGCACGGCGGGAGCGCGTGCCTCAAGTTTCAGCACCACGTAACCGTCATCCAGCTGCAACACGGATGAGAACTGGCCAGGGGCGAGTGCCTCCAGCGCCTGATTTAATGGGGGATCGACTTCCGCCAGGGGCACAGGACCAATCAGCGCAGCTCTGGCAACTGCGGTGACAGCAGTGTTGGCGAGGCGCCCGGCCATCATCGAATCGTCCTCGTTGAGCTGGAGCAGCAACTCGTCTGCGGCAAGTGGGTCGTCCAGCTCAATGCAGCGGTAGACAACGCGCTCCAGTGAGGCCGCGCGTCGCCTGAACAGCTCGGGCACCAGGGGGCCGTAGTTGAGCTCACACCAACGCCCCACGCACAGCAGGGCCCATCGATTCTCTACCTCAAGCCGGAGGGCTGCTGGCAGCTCAGCCACCGTGCCGGGAGTGAAGCGCTCCGGAGGGACACCAGGCATGCCCTCCCACAGCTTGTGAAGAAGCTCGCTGTGCTCATTCGTGTTTGCGCTGATCTCAGCCACAACTCGAAGCAGAAGCCGCTCTCGCACGATCAGCCGCACCATCGGATAGGTGTCGATCAAACTCTTGAGTCGCTCCGTGGGCGATTCACTGCGATCATGTTGAGGTGAGACGCTGGCGATCCAGCGCTCCAACTCAACCTCCTGGGCGCGCATGGCGTCCGTGCCCTGCAGAAGGCTGTAACTTGAGCCGAGGCTGAGGTCGTGGTGAGGTGTACGGCGGACCAGGCTGGCGACACTGTCATGTGAACGCGCTTGCCACGAGGCCAGATCGCTGATCTGAGACGACAACCGATCATGGATCGAGTCTCGTTGCATGCCGAGATCAGAAACGTCCTGCCTCAAGGCTGCAAGATCCCTTGTCAGCTGCCGCAACCGCGCTTGCTCCTCGATCTCACTGAAGTCAGGGATCCCTGGCCGGGGAGGTGGATCACCGGAGAAGGGGGCCAGGGGAGATGTCACACCTGGTTCATCCGGCTTCTTGGAGGTCACGGAAGTGGAGGGGTTGGGGGGGGTGGGCAGAGCCTGACTGACGGCCACAAAACCGAGAGCCCTTGCACCGCAGTGGGTCTCAGGTTACTGGGTGGGCAGGGAGCCGTGAGATCTTGGGGTCTCACACCAATCCTTCATGGATTTCCGTGCCCGGTTCCATGCTGGGCTCACCGGCTTCCTGCGTCAACACAGCCCGTTCTGCGACGAGCGTCACCTGACGCTGTTGGCCTCGATGGTGGCTGGGCTGCTGCTGAGAGGAACCGTCTGTTTCGACCACTGGAAGGCCAGGCTGGCCATGGGCCATGGGCCATGGGCCTTTGCCTGGCCGCCAGCTGGCAGCTTCGCTGCTGGCGTTGGCTGGGCAACGAGCGCATCGATGCGACAGCGCTCCATGGCCAGCTGGTGCTCTGGGCGATCCAGCACTGGCTAAGGCGAGGCCAGGCCTTGCATCCTGCGCTCGATACCAAGGTGCTGTGGAACCGCTGCTGCGTTGTGGCGCTATCCGCGGTATGCCATGGCCGGGCGATTCGGCTGCTCTGGCAGACGCTCGAGCATCCCAGTGCCAGGTCAGCGCTGGAGCGACGTGATGCGGCTGCGGGCCGACACCTGGATCCACGGCACCGCAGCACCGCTGGGCTGCCAGGTGCGACGGCTGCACCTGCCGCGCGGCTACTGCCGCGGCTTTCGCGACGTACAACTCTGGAGCGAGGGGTCCCACTCGGCCAACCTGCTGCTCGCGTACCCCAGCGGTATCAGCATCGACGAACCCTGGTATCTGGTCACCAATGCTGATTTTACGCTGGAACAGGTTTGTCAACAGCCTCAGGGCGCCGTAGGGCTCCCCCAGCAGCTCGGCGGCGACCAGGCCCTCCAGCCGCTGGTAGCCGATCACACGGCGGATCAGCATTCCGATCTTCTGCTCCAACGGGCATCCCAGGCCTGGTCGTTGCTCTGGTACGCCCGCGATCGGGTCAGCTGGATCCGGGGCCGGTGCTTCTCGCACCAGCTCTCCAGCGGGGCGTTGATGAACGCCCCGTCGCTGCCCCCATCAATCCCCCGCAGCGGGAAGAGCAGCAGCTCCTCCTGCAGCCGCAGCGCCGACATCACCGAGGCCCCATCGCGGCCCAGCAGCGGCAGGCACTCGCTCCAGTCGGTGGTGATGTCGGCGGCCACCAGGGTCGAGCGGAAACGGCCCTCCATCCATTTGCCGCAGTGGGCCACCAGATGGATCTCCAGCCCGCCCGCCTCGCTCACCGCCCCCCAGCCGTTGAAGGTGCGCACCGCTGGACGGCGCGCCACCGCGCTGAGGGCCCGCGGTGGGCGGCGTCTGTCGTTGGTCGGGCTGTTCTTTCGCACCGGGGCCAGCAGCCGGTCGATCGTGGCGCTGCTGATCATCAGAAGCTTCTCCCTGACCCCCGGCTCCAGAGCCAGGTGGACGTGGCGCTCCAGCGATTCCACCAGCAGCGTCAGCAGGGCGGCCAAGCGCTTGCCGCAAAGCCGGTCGCTGGTCTCCCAGAGGGGCACCAAGGCCTCCACCACCTCGGGGGCAGAGAAACAACGGTGGTACCGGTTTGGCGAGCCATCCCCAGCCCGGGGCGCACCATCAGCAGGTCTGAGATTAAGGGCCCCGCAGCGCCGGCCGCACATCCTTACGTTTCCTGAAAGCACGGGCCACAGTATCAATACTTTACGTGAGGCAACAACATAGGGGAGCTACCGTTTTCACGATGCAATGCGCAGTCTGGTAGTCATGGCGTGACCCTTGTCGTCTTGTCCTCAAAATCTGTGGAACCCCAGCCAATCTGACTGAGGAGTCTTGATGAAACCCACGACCAGCCCCTACGCCGTCGCCGAGCACCTACGAACACTTCAGGAGATGGCGGCCTACCTGGAAGCATGCATCGAGGAGGCTGATGGAGAGGGCGCCTGCATTGCCAAGTCCCTGGGCGACATTGCATGGGCACAGGGCATGACCCGAGTGGCCAGAGACTCGGGTCTTATTCAGGGAACACCTCTACAAGGCTTTGTCTGGAGGTATCAATTCAGGGGTCAGGACGCGCCCCCGCGCGAATGCGCGCCTGATCGCTCATCGCTGAGCGGGCAAAGATGCAGTATCGCTCTTGCTGCTGAACTCAGAGATTCGGCAGCAGTAATGGCATCACCCCGCCGCGGTGGTGGGCGATCCAGGCCTGCTCCAGGAACACCCAGACATCCCTCCCCTGTTGCCTGAGGGTGGTGGTGACGGTGAGCAGCCGGCTGCGGCAGATGGCGCCGCTGGCCAATTGGACGCCATGGCTGATCTTGCGTTGAATCACCGACTGGCGCAGGGCACGCTCGGCGGCGTTGTTCGTGGGTTCGATGCCCTTGATTTTCAAGAACGTCCAGAGGCCATCGGCCACGGGCAGCAACTTGTTGCAGGTGCCGACCGTTTTGGCCCACGGCGTTCGCTCACCGCTCGGATGGCCCAGCTCCACCACCCGCCGCAGCGTGGCCTCAAAGGACTGGCGGATCGGCC
>JAYKGR010000004.1:0-3485 GCA_035285645.1 Cyanobacteriota bacterium
CACCGGTTACGAGCTGGTGCAGGACCTGCTGCTCAGCGCCGAGCGCCGCGGCAGACGTGGTCGTTATGACGATGCTGTCTCCCGGCTGTACCGGGCGCTGGAGCTGCTCGCCCAGACCTACGTGACCCTGGAGCTCAAGCTCTCACCCGAGAGCCGGTGGGAGCGAGATCACTGCTTTCTCCTCGACGGCACCAAGGTCACCGCCGCCGGTGACGGTGTCACCGCCCTCTACAACTGGCTTGAGCGCCGCGGTGATGAGGGTCTTGGAGGCATCTTCAAACGGCGCAAAGGGCAATTCTTCCGCCTGCTGAAGGCACGCAACCGTTCCCTGTTGGCCCATGGCTTCAATCCGCTGACGGAAGCGGAGTGGACTGCACTGCAGCGCGACATCAGCTACTTCGTGAATGAAATTCTCAACCAACCAGGCTTCCAGCAGGGACCACCGCCCCACCAACTGCCCCGGCGCAAGCTGCTGGCCCTGCCTGTATGCCAACAGCTATTTGGATCCGAGACCCAGCCAGTGCTGACGCGCATTGGGGCCCCCTCAGTGGCAGGCCCGTAAGCCAATCACCATTTGTAACACCACGAACTGTCTGGTCGCTCTCACGGGCTGAGGGGAGAGATCGGGGATCCTTCGGCATGGTTGGTGCATCGTCAATCCAGCCCTCCGATGACCAACCTCCACTCCGGCAACACCAACGGTTCCAACGGCTTCAACGGCTTCAACGGCTTCCGCCCGCAGGCCCCGCTGAACGATCCTGCTGCACCTGCGGCGCAGGACAAGCACGTGGACCACGATACGATCCGCCCGATTCGCAGCATTCAGCAGTTGGATGGCCGCTGGGTGGTCACCGACCGCGTGGCCAGGGGCTTTGCTCCCACTCCTGACACCAGGGTCGAGACAGCAAGGGCGCCCCAGCAGCGCCACACCCCGCCGGTGATCCGCCGCGCTGCTGGCGAACGGCCTGCTGCGGTTGGCACCTCGGGCCAGCCCGGCACCGCCCTCGCCCTGGTGCGTTTCCTGGAAACCAGTGGCACCAGCCAGGACCTGGTGGCCCAGGCCGGTCAGCACCTGTTTGATCAATCCACCACCCCAAAGAAGTCGAAGCGCTGGCTGCGGGGCATCATCGGCGCCAGTGGGCTCTGGACTCTCGGCGAGAGCCTGCACGGCAATCAGGCGGTGACGAAGGAAGTGCGCGACCAGGCCCACCTGCCGGCTCAGATGCTGTCGATCAGCACCCTGCTCGATTTCTTCGGCTCGCAGGGGTTGTTCAGGTTCGTCTTCCAGTCGACGCCAATGGGTGGGGTGGTAGCCACGGCCTTTTCGTTGTTCCTGCTGCAGGTGGCGAACCGCAGCGGCAGCGGCATGGTGAATCGCCTCAAGAGCAATGGCACCGCCGTGGTGTCCATGCTGATCTTCGCGGGGATCTCCACCTTCCAGTCGCTCACCACCGGTGTCGGTATCTTCCTGTTCAATGGCCAGCCCCGGGTGGTGAATCACCGCGCTGCGGAGCTGGTGGCGGTCGACTTTGAGAGGCGCCGCCAGCGGCTCGCCACCTGGCGCGATCCCGCCAACAACGCCCTGCTGCTGGCGGACCTGCAGGCCTGTGAAACCAATGTGAAGCAGCTCAAGGAAGTGGGGGTCAACAACCCGGCCTACCAACAGCTCTCGGTGGAGACCTACGGGCTCTGGCAGGACCGCCGGGTGGCCCCCTCCAATCAGCCCCGTTGGGTGCTGCAGAACTGGCCGCGGGAACGGTGGCCGATCTGCGACCGCGCGGCCGCCAACAAGGCCGACCTGGAGCGCAAAATCGCGAACGAATCGCAGCAGCTGGAAACCCTGGAGAAGGGGCTGCAGGAGGCGCCCAGCGCGGCGGCATTCCTGCGCAACAGCCAGCCGCAGGTGTTCGAAGAACATTTCCGCAGCCGTCCGGATGGCACGGTGGAAATGAAGGACAGCCTCAAGGCGTTCGGTGCTGCCTGGAGCTTCTTCTGGTCTCCGCCGGCCGAGAGCCGCAGCGATCTGACCCTCAGCCTGTTGATGATGTGGATCTCCATCGGTACCAGTGGCGGGGCCTTCCTGTTGCTGCTGCACTACTCGCTCAAGGATGAGACGAAGATGTCGTTCTCCGAACTCTGCGGCCAGCACCGGGGCGAACTGCTCACGGAGCTGCAGCGGCAGCTGCCCGATGAGATGGCGGAACACTTCCGTGAGCTGGAAGCGCGTGAACACCGTGACCAGCGCCCCCTGAAGGATGGGGTGAAGCTGTCGGAGATCGACAAGCTCAACCCCGAATTCCAGACCTTGGCCCATCTCATTCAGAACGGGGACAGCCAGGTGCGGCGCCTGGCCCGTGAGCAGTACTTCGAGCGGTTGGTCGATCTGTTCATCCAGCGCAGCAGTGTCACCGGCGAAATCGACTACGCCTACCTGGCCAACAAGGTGAAGCGCTACTGGGCCGATCTCAGTGTGGCCGACCAGGCACGGGTGACGCCCCATGGCTTCAGCGGCAGTGGGCGCAGGCCCTGAGCCGCGCCGAAGCCGCTCTTTGTTGGACAGCAATTGCAGCAACTGCCCACGGAACACCCATGGCCTGTTGTCAGGCCATGGTGATAATCGCCCCATGCTGAGAGCACGGGGGTTGCCGTTCTGCGGAGAGAATGCCTTTGATGGTCAATTTGCACTGTACCTGGCAGCCATCCAGCCCATCACGATAGATGGGGTAGCCATCTCGCAAGAACCCACAGCCGTCAGTAACTGTTCCAGCCCAGATGGTGTCACGGCACCAGCGGTGTCCATTGAAGGGGTCCTTGTTGTGCGCCCTCACCCATATAGACCTGCAGGCTATTGCAGCGCAGCAATGTTCTCCATCTGGAAACTGAGCGGAAAGCCATCGAGCGCCTCATCAACATCAAGATGTGGCACGATTTCTCTGGCAGGTGCCGGGGATCCAGCACTCCTCTCCTAAGCCGGGACAGCACATGCGGCTCCAGCGCATTACATCAGTGCCGATCAGCGTGGCGAGAAGTTCCATTGGCTCATTCACCAGGCCATAGCCCTGTGCCTGGCAATCTGGAAACATGTGGGAGATCACCGCGAGAATTCACCTCAACCCTGGTTTGCTGGTGTCGATCGTTGGGGATGATTGGACAATCCTTCAGCGCCGTACGCAGGCGACATGGTGAATTATCGCTACATGGACTACTCTTCTTGGCATGGCTACTCTGGAGCGATCTGGTGATCGTGTTCAGGTTGTGGCACTCGAACACCACTCCCAACAAACTTCCACATCCCTAAAGTTAGCCATGCAACTGGATGACATACGCCATTCCAGCTTCTCGGCAGCCACAAAATCAAAGATGCTGCTAGATCTTTGGATTCAGCTCTATCGTCAACCCGCCAGGCCCAAAAGCTCCGACACAGTCCTGGAAAACCTGCGTGTGTATCACAGATACTATGAGGCACTGGCAATCGTGGAGAATCT
>JAYKGR010000005.1:0-3695 GCA_035285645.1 Cyanobacteriota bacterium
CCCTCGCCCAGCGCACACCCATCACCTTCCTCTCCCTCCAGAAGGGCCCAGGCTCCGAGCAGCTCGCCTCCTGCTCCTTCCGCCATCGCTTCCTCGACGCCCAGGACGCCATCGATCACACCTGGGATTTCCTCGATGCCGCCGCCATCGCCGCCTGCTGCGATCTCGTCATCACCTCCGACACCGCCCTGGCCCATCTCGCCGGCGGCCTCGGCCTCCCCACATGGCTCCTCCTCCAGCACCTCCCCGAATGGCGCTGGGGACTCCAGGGCGACACCTCACCCTGGTACCCCTCCCTCAGGCTCTTCCGACAGCCCACTCCCGGGGACTGGCACGGCCTGATCGAGCAGGTGGCCGCCGCCTTCCTCGAGTTGCAGCAGCTCCAGGCCCTGCTCGGGGGCGCCGACAGCCCGCCGCCGGAGATCGCGGGGGAAGCGGAGCGCCTCTTCCAGCTCGGCAACAGCCGCGATGCCCAGGGCGACACCAGCGGCGCCATGGCCGCCTGGCGCCAGGCGCTGCAGCTACGACCCGACCATCCCGAGGCCCTCAACAACCTGGCGCTCGGCCTGCACGAGCAGGGGGACCCCGGCGCGGCGATCGCCACCTTCCGGGAGGCCCTGGCCCGGCGACCAGCCTTCGCCGCCGCCCGCTTCAACCTCGGCAACGCCCTCCTGGATGTGGGCGCCCTCGATGAGGCGATCGCCTGCTACGAGGCCTGCCTGGCCCTGCAGGGGGATCTGGCGGAGGCCCAGCTCAACCTGGGCAGCGCCCTGCAGGAACGGGGAGATCGCTCGGCGGCCCGGGCCGCCTTCGAAGCGGTGCTGCGGCTGCGCCCCGACGACGCGGACGCCCACGGCAACCTCGCCCTGCTCGACCTGCTGGAGGGCGACTACGCGCGGGGCTGGCCCGGAAGCGAGTGGCGCTTCCGCGGCCCCGCCGGCCTGGGACTGCTGACCAGCCGACCGGCCGGGCCCCGCTGGGACGGAGAGGCGCTGCCGGCAGGCGCCACCCTGCTGCTGGTGGCCGAACAGGGGCTGGGGGACACGCTCCAGTTCGTGCGCTACCTGCCCCTGCTGCGTCAGTGGGGCGTGGCGGCACGGTTGTGCGCCCCGACCCCCCTGCATCGCCTGCTGGTGGCCTCGGGCCTGGAGAGCGAGCCGCTGACGCCCGCCGAGGGCCAGGCCTGGAGCGACCCGTGGCTGCCGTTGCTGTCGCTGCCGGGGCTGCTGGGGGTGGGGCCGCAGCAGCCCCTGGTGCCTGCGCCCTACCTCCACGTGCCGGAGCCGCTGGTGGAGAGCTGGCGGCGGCGACTGGCGGGGGAGCGGCGGCCGCTGCTGGCCCTCCACTGGCAGGGGAATCCCGAGCACGAACGCCGCCACGCCCGCGGCCGCTCCCTGCCCCTGGAGGCCTTCGCGCCTCTGGCCGAGGGCAGCGGGGCCGCCTTCCTGTCCCTGCAGAAGGGGCCGGGCTCCGAGCAGCTCGCGGCCTGCTCCTTCCGCGATCGCTTCGTGGCGGCCCAGGAGGAGATCGACCAGGTCTGGGATTTCCTGGACACCGCCGCGATCCTGGCGGCCAGCGACCAGCTGATCTGCGCGGACAGCGCCGTGGCCCATCTGGCGGGGGGGCTGGGGCACCCCACCGCGCTGCTGCTCAAAACCAACCCCGACTGGCGCTGGGGCCTGGTGGGGGAGCACAGCTTCTGGTACCTGCCCAGCCTGCGGCTGTTCCGGCAGCGGCGGCGGGGGGACTGGAACGCGGTGGTGGAGGGGGTCGCCACCACGCTCGCGGCGATCTGAAGCACGCCCGTGCCAGAGCCGCCAGACTGGGCCGCATCCAGCCCTGCCCCTACCCCATGGAACCGGCCAGCTTCAACCTTGGAACCGTGCTGCTGCTGGGCAGCGGGGTGTTCTGCCTCGCCACCCTCTACTTCGGCACCCGCGGCGGCTACTACGACACCGACGACTACGACGGCAACGGCACCGCCCACTGAGGGGCCCCTCAGGGCGCGCCGCCACCGGAGCGCCCCAGCCGTTCGGCATCCGGACAATCGCCGGTGGTGGGCAGGTCGTCGGCGCTGAAGCTGCGGCTCACACGCGAGAGGCGGGTGCTCACCGCCCCGATCGAATCGAGGCGCACGCTCTCCTCCCAGCTGTGCAGCTCGTCCTCGTCGGAGTCTTCGTAGCGCAGGGTGACCAGATCACCCTGGACGTCGACCACCAGCGCCTCCTCGATCCAGCGCTGCTGATCGCGCAGAAACACCCAGACCGGTCGCTGCTCGGCACAGAACTGGTCGAGCTTGCGTTGCAGCATCACGGAGATCCCGGATGGACGCGATCCTAGGCAGATCATCCCGCCGCGCCGTGTTCCCCGTGACCCTTCCAGCCCCCGAAGAGATCCGCCTGCAACTGCGCAGCTGGCCGGAGGTGGAGGCCTACCTGGAGCGCTGCCGCGGCGTGATCGTGCCCCTGGGCTCCACCGAGCAGCACGGCCCCACCGGCGCCATCGGCACCGATGCCCTCACCGCCGAGGCGGTGGCGGTGGAGGTGGGGCGCCGCACCGGCGTGCTGGTGACCCCCGCCCAGAACTTCGGCATGGCGGAGCACCACCTGGGCTTCCCGGGCACCGTGAGCCTGCAGCCCTCCACCCTGCTGGCGGTGCTGCACGACGTGGTGCTGTCGCTGGCGCGGCACGGCTTTGAGCGCATCTTTGTGATCAACGGCCACGGCGGCAACATCGCCACCGCCCGGGCGGCCTTTGCCGAGGCCTACGGCAGCGCCGCGGCGCGGGGCCTGCCGGTGGCGCCGCGGTTGCGCTGTCAGCTGGCCAATTGGTTCATGGCCGGGCCGGTGCTGCAGGAGGCGCGCAGCCTCTACGGCGATCGGGAGGGGCACCACGCCACGCCGAGCGAGATCGCCCTCACCCTCCACCTGGAGCCGAGCCTGGAGAGCAAGCGGCGCCCCCTGCCGGAGGCGGCTCCGGCCGGCCCGATCCATGGGCCGGAGGATTTCCGCGCCCGCCATCCGGACGGCCGCATGGGGTCAGATCCCTCCCTGGCCGAGGCCCACCATGGCGAGCGCTTCCTCGACCTGGCCGCCGGGGCCCTGGCCCAGGACCTCCAGCGTTTTCTTCAGGACTGAGCCGACGCCGCCGCGAAACCGGCGCCCCCTAGGCTGGCGCCCAGATGCCCGCGAGTGCCATGAGCCTGATCAGCGCCGATGACGTGCGCAAGGTGGCCCAGCTGGCGCGACTGGAGTTGCCCGAAGCGAAGATCGCCACCTACACCGGCCAGCTCGAGCGCATCCTCGATTACGTCGCCCACCTCGAGCAGGTGGACACCGAGGGGGTGCCCCCCACCACCCGGGCGGTGGAGGTGGTCAACGTCTGCCGTGAAGACGCAGTGGATCCAACTCCGGTGCGGGAAGACCTGCTGGAGCTGGCACCGCAACGGGAGGGAGATTTCTTCCGGGTGCCGCAGATCCTGGGGGACTGAACAGCGGCCGGGAGATCGAACCGCTTGAGGTGAAGGCTGGAGCGACGAACCTGGCGCCAAGGCTCGGGTTGAACGGCTCTGGTTCAGAGGCTCTGGATCAGAGGCTGTTGTTCAGCGGCTAGGTGAAACGGCGGTGCGATGCAGCAGCTCGAGCACACGGCGCCGGGCATGGCGGCTGGGCATCAGCGCCGCCAGGGGGCGCAGC
>JAYKGR010000006.1:0-13928 GCA_035285645.1 Cyanobacteriota bacterium
CGGGTGCAACCCGGCCAGCGGCTGGTGATCGAGGGCCGCCTGCGCATGGTGACCCAGAGCCGCCCCGATGGCGTGAAGGAGAAACGGGCCGAATTCACGCTCGCGCGCCTGCACCCCGTGGCCGAGGGAGCCGTGACTCCGCCCCCCCAGCCCCGTGCGGCCGCCCCGCGCCCCGCCGCCCCCGCCAGGGCCGCCAGCGCCCCTGCCGCGGCTTCGCCGGCGCCGGCCCCGGCCCCTGCCCCCGCTCAGGCCCAGCCCCTGCCCTCCTGGAACAGCGCCCCCCTGGTGCCCGATCTGCCGGACGACGACGACATCCCGTTCTGAGCCGCGACCCGCACGATCAGTCCGGCCCCATCAGCTCGGGCGCTCCGCCAACTGGTTCAGCAACGCATCCAGCTCCCGCTCCAGGGCGGCCAGATCCAGGCGCCATTCACTCCATCGACCGCTATCGATCTGGCGCAGCAGCCAGAGGCGGTCGGCGCGGAGCTCCTCCACAAGCGTGGCCAGTTCAGCGCTGTTGCCAGCGGGATCGGGAGAGGGGTCGGCCATCAGCAACGGGCGCACACACCTCCCATCCTGCTGCCCGCTGCCCGAAGATGGGCCGATGCAATCCTCCCGTTCCCTTCTACCTTCCCCCGGAAGTTTGGTCACCGTGGCAGGGGCCGTGCTCACGGTGGTGGGCTCGGTGGCCTACCTGCACGACAACGCCAACCTCAGCCTGCCCACCATTTTTTACGGCATCCCGATCCTGCTGGGGGGGCTGGCCCTCAAATCAGCGGAACTGCCACCGGCGCAACGGTTGACGCCACCAGCCCAGGTGCGGCAGTTGCGGGAGCAGCCCGAGAGTGAGCCGCTCAAGCGCCTGCTCAACGACGTCACCCGCTGGCGGTATGGCCAGAAGGCCCATCTGGAGTCGTCGCTGGAGGCTCTCAAGCTCTGGAACGAAACCGATCCGCCCCAGCTGGAGCAGGTGGAGGAGCGGGCCGATCCCCGCGGCTACAGCCTCACCCTCACCTTTGCCACGGCCGGCGTGCCAACGGAGCGCTGGCTGGAACGCCAGGAACGCCTCGGCCGGTTCTTCGGCCCGGGGCTCGAGGCCGAGGTGGCCGCCATCGCCGAGGGTCGCCTCCAGCTCACCCTTCGTCCCCGTGCCGCCGAGCCATGAGCCACGACCAGCAGATCACCGCCGCCGACGCCCAGCGGGTGGCCGTTCTGAGTGAAGCGCTGCCGTACATCCAGCGCTTCAGCGGTCGGCGGGTGGTGGTGAAGTACGGCGGAGCGGCCATGGCCCATGCCGAGCTGCGCGAGGCGGTGTTTCGCGATCTGGCTCTGCTGGCCTGCGTGGGTGTGCAGCCGGTGGTGGTGCACGGCGGAGGGCCGGAAATCAACCACTGGCTCAAGCGACTGGCGATCGAACCCCGCTTCCGCGACGGGCTGCGGGTCACCGATGCGGCCACCATGGAGGTGGTGGAGATGGTGCTGGTGGGCCGCGTGAACAAACAGATCGTGAACGGCCTCAACCAGGTGGGTGGTCGGGCGGTGGGTTTGTGCGGCAGCGATGGCGCCCTGGTGGAGGCCCGCCCGCTGGGCGATGGGGCCAATGGCCTGGTGGGCGAGGTGGCCTGCGTGAACCCCCAGGTGCTCGGCCCCCTGCTGGAGAGTGGCTACATCCCCGTGATCTCCAGCGTGGCGCCCGACGCCCACGGCCAGGCCCACAACATCAATGCCGACACCGTGGCCGGGGAGCTGGCCGCAGCGCTGCAGGCCGAAAAACTGATCCTGCTCACCGACACGCCCGGCATCCTGCGCGACCGCCACGACCCGGCGTCGCTGATCCACAAGATCAGCCTGCAGGAGGCCCGCGAGCTGATTGCCAGCGGCGTGGTGCAGGGGGGCATGACCCCCAAGACCGAATGCTGCATCCGGGCCCTCGCCCAGGGGGTGAGCGCCGCCCACATTCTCGACGGCAGGGTGGCCCATTCCCTGCTGCTGGAGGTGTTCACCAATGCCGGCATCGGCACGATGGTGGTGGGCTCCATCCAGGGCCGCCATGGCTGACGAGCCGGCCGCCGCCAGCCTGCAGCAGGCGGCCCGTTGCCTGGAGCGGGGCGACTACGGCCAGGCCTTGCTGGTGCTCAGCCCCCTGGCCGACACCCACGGACCGACCACACCCCTGGGGGGCCGCATCAGGCTGCTGATGGCCACCGCCTTGATGGGCCAGGGTGACACCGCCCAGGCGGCTGCGCTGTGCCGCAGCCTCAGCGCCTGCCGCGACAGCCTGCTGCGCGGCCAGGCCCGCGATCTGCTGCTGGTGCTCGAAGCCCCTGCCCTGCGGCGCCCGCCGGAATGGAATCTCACCCTGCCGCCCCTGCCCGAAGCCGAACCGCTGCAGGGCGCGGCCCGCGGCCTGGGGCGGCGCACGGCCCAGGGGCCACCGCCGCCGCCGCCACCGCCGGTGGGGCCCACCCAGGCACCCCTGGGGTTTGCCGTGGTGGTGATCGTGATGCTGCTGCTGCTCACCAACCTGCTGGCCGGTTGTGTGCAGGTGCGCAGCGAACTGACGTTTGTGGGGCCCGGCCGGGTGCGCGTCAGCCATCAGCTGGGCAGCACCACGGGCCAGCCCAGCCCCTGGCAACAACGCCTGGTGGCTGATCTCAAGGCCCGGGGCTACCGCGCCGCCGCTGGCGACACGCCGCAGCGGCAACGGCTTGAGGGTGCGGTGCTGCAGGCCGAAGAGGGCCTGGCCGCCCTCAGCCACGACGTGGCCGAGGCCGCTGCCCTGGCCGGCATCGCCCTGCCGCCGCCGGATCTGGTGCTGCGCGAGCGCAACTGGCTGGTGGGGGTGCAGCAGTCGCTGACGCTCGATGTCGACCTTGGGCCCCTCAGCGGACTGGAGGGGGCGGATCTGAGCCTGGCGCTCCGGCCCCTGAACCGCCGGGCGGTGCAACTGGCGCGTCCGCTGGCGGTGCGCGCCGAAGCGGGATCGCGAGCGGATCGCCACACCCAGATCTGGCCCCTCCAGGCGGGGGTGCGCAACCAGCTGCAGCTGCGCAGCTGGCGCTGGAGTCCCCTGGGCCTGGGGGCGGGGCTGATCGTTCTTCTGCTGGGGCTGGTGCTGGGGCTGCAGCGGCTGCGGCTGGCCCTGGGGTTTGGCCCACCCCAGCTGCCGGCCTGAACCGCCCCTCAGAGTTCGAGCGGGTCGGGGTCGATCGCCAGCGTCACCCCCGCCGGCAGCAGCGCCCGCAGCGCGTCGTCGGGCGGCAGGGGCAAGGGGCTGTCGGCCGGGCCGTGCAGCAGCAGCTGCCAACGGCTGCGGCCCGCCACCCGGGCCACCGGTGCCGGCGCCGGGCCGATCAGCAACCAACCGGCGGCCCGCACCGGGGGGCCGATGGCGGCCGCCAAACCGGCCGCCGCCGTGGCGGTGGCGGTGGCAACCGGGCCCGCCAGCCGCAGCAGGCAGGCGCGATGAAAGGGCACCTGGGCCCCCTGGCGCCGCAGCTCCAGCTCCTCCTCGAGAAAGCGCTCATAGCGGCCGTCGAGCAGGTGGCGGATCACCGGATGGTCGGGGCTGTAGGTCTGCACCAGCACCTCGCCGGGCCGCTCGCCGCGGCCGGCGCGGCCCGCCAGCTGCAGCAGCAGCTGCAGGCAGCGTTCGGCGGCCCGCAGGTCGGGGCGGTGCAGCAGGCCATCGGCCGCCAGCACCGCGGCCAGCGTCACCCGGGGCAGATCCATGCCCTTGGCCAGCATCTGGGTGCCCACCAGCACATCGGCCTCGCCGGCGGCAAACCGCTCCAGGAGGCGGCGATGGCCATCGCGCCCCCGCGTGGTGTCTTGATCAAAGCGAAGCAGTCGCAACCCCTCCAGCTCCGACTCCAACCGCTCCACCACCCGCTGGGTGCCGGCTCCGAAGGGCCGAAAGGCGGTGGAGCCGCAGCTGTGGCAACGGCCGCTGCTGGGCTGGCGGTGGTCGCACCAATGGCAGCGCAGCCATTCGCCGCCGGCGCCGCGATGCACGGTGAGCGCCACATCGCAGTGGGGGCACTGCACCACATGGCCGCAGCTGCGGCAGCTGAGAAAGCTGCGATAGCCCCGACGGGGCACCAGCACCACCGCCTGCTCCTGCCGCTCCACCAGCTGCTCCAGGCGGCTGAGCAGCGGCCGGCTGAGCAGGCGGCGATGGCCGTCGGCCAGTTCATCGCGCATGTCCACCAAACGCACCGGCGGCAGGGGCCGGGCACCGATGCGCTCCGGCAACCGCAGCAGGCGGGTGGGGCGAGACCCCTGGCGGCAACTGAGCCAGGTCTCCAGCGAGGGTGTGGCGCTCCCCAGCAGCAGCCGGGCCCCGCAGCGCTGCGCCCGCAGCCGGGCCACATCGCGGGCGTGGTAGCAGGGCATCGGGCTTTCCTGCTTATAGGAGCTGTCGTGTTCCTCGTCGAGCACGATCAAGCCGAGGGGGCTGAGGGGCAGGAAAACCGCCGAGCGGGTGCCCACCGCCAGCAGCGCCTCGCCGGCGGCGGTGGCCGCCAGGGCGCGACGCCAGGAGGCGACGCGATCGGCATCGCTCAGGCCGCTGTGATATTCGATCACCCGGGCGGCAAAGCGGGCGCGGCAGCGGTCGAGCAACTGGGGCACCAGGCCGATTTCCGGGGTGAGCAGCAACACGCTGCGGCCCTCCGCCAACGCCTGGGCCGCCGCCTGGAGATACACCTCCGTTTTGCCGGAGCCGGTGACGCCCCACAGCAGCAGCACCTCCCCAGGCGGCGCGGCGGCGATCGCCTCCAGGGCGGCGGCCTGGGAGGGATTGGCAGGGCGCGGGGTTTCGTGAAGGCTGAAGGGGGGAAGCGGCACCACACCGGGCGGCGACAGGGGCTGCAGCTCCAGCAGGCCGAGCTGCCGCAGCCGCTGCAGAACGGCGCGCTGAACGCCGGTGCGCTTGCGGAGATCCGCCTCGGGCAGGCAGCCGCCATGGGCCTCGAGCACGGCCAGCAGCTGCCGCTGCCGGGGGCCGCAGCGGGCCGGAGGCGGCAGGGCGGTGCGGTGCACCAGCCAGGCGGTGGTTGGGCGCGGTGCCGCCGAACGACGACCCGGCCGCTGACCGAGCCAGCCCGGCGGCAGGGCGCTCTTGAGCGTGCGAAACAGGCTGGTGTGGCAGTGCTGGGCCACGGCGGCCATCAGCGCTTGCCATTCGGGATCTACCGCAGCCGGCTGAAGCACGGATTCCAGCGGCTGCAGGCGGCCGGCGAGGGCGGCGGGGGCGCTGGCGTGATGCTCCACAACCAGACCAGACTGGGCGCGGCCCTGGAGCCGCACCTGCACGAGATCGCCGATGGCCACAGGCAGGGCCTGGGGATTGGCGTAGGTGAACACCCGACCGGCCGGACCGGCTTCCAGCCAGACATCCAGCCAGCCCGGCGGAGGGGCGCCGGACGATCGCATGACGGTCACGCTCCGATCTTGCCATCCACGGTCGCCATTCTTAGAATGGGACTGTTGGGCGACCCGAAGGTCGCTGACGGAACGAGACAGCGTTCCGTCCACAGGGAAGATCCGTTGAGTGTGCCAGGAGACTCGTCTCTCCACTTCGGCCCTCCGGTCAGCGAACACCCCTGACAGCGCTGTCTCGATCAGACCCTGCGGGCTGATCACCGTCCACCACCGCTGCCCATTCCGCGCCACCTGCTCTTCATGGAGTTCGACCTGGCCAGAACTGAGCTGTGTCTGTCCGGCTCCAGCCGTTGACTCCACCCCTGCTGCGACATCGAAACACCCCAAGCACCCAGCCGCCGCCCACCAGCGGGCCGGCTGGGCCGGGGTGTTTGGCCCAGCCTTGAGGCTGGCCTCACCCCGTTGCCACCGCACTCCCCGCGCCACCGCCCCACGGTTCACCGCCCCAGCCCATCTCCCCCGCACCCTTGCTTCATGAGCCCCATAGCCGCCAACCCAACCGCTGCCGTTGAGTCCACGATCGAGACCAGCACCGAAACGGCCGCCGCGGCGACCCCCAAAGTGAAACGCGCCCCCACCAATTCCCCCAAGCCCACGGGCAAGGTGATCGACGTGACAGCGCTTGCCAATACCGCTACCACCGCCGCCGCAACGCCCGCCAAGGCCGGCGGTAAAGCCACCAGCAAACCCCGCAGCAAACCCAAAGCCGCGGCGGCCCCCAAAGCGGCCAAGGCCGACGGCAGCGAAGCGGTGGATCTCGAGGGTGCGGCCGATGCGCTGCTGGCCTCGGCCGATCCGGCGATCACGGCGAGCAGCGACGACGCGGCCGCCGAACGGCGCGCCAAGGCGCTGGCCAGCATCAAGATGGGACCCAAGGGGGTGTACACCGAGGATTCGATCCGGGTGTATCTGCAGGAGATCGGTCGCATCCGCCTGCTGCGCCCCGATGAGGAGATTGAGCTGGCGCGCAAGATCGCTGACCTGCTGCAGCTTGAGGAGCTGGCCACCCAATTTGAAAGCGATCACGGCCACTACCCCGACAACAAGGAATGGGCCGCGCTGGTGGAAATGCCGCTGATCAAGTTTCGGCGGCGGCTGATGCTGGGTCGCCGGGCTAAGGAAAAGATGGTGCAATCCAACTTGCGCTTGGTGGTGTCGATCGCCAAGAAATACATGAATCGGGGCCTTTCCTTCCAGGATCTGATTCAGGAGGGTTCGCTGGGCCTGATCCGTGCAGCAGAAAAGTTTGACCACGAAAAGGGCTACAAGTTTTCCACCTATGCCACGTGGTGGATCCGCCAGGCCATAACCCGCGCCATCGCCGATCAAAGCCGCACCATTCGTTTGCCGGTGCACCTCTACGAAACCATTTCACGGATCAAGAAAACCACCAAGACCCTCTCGCAGGAATTCGGCCGCAAACCCACCGAAGAGGAAATCGCCGAATCGATGGAGATGACGATCGAGAAGCTGCGCTTTATCGCCAAGAGCGCCCAGCTGCCGATCTCGCTCGAAACACCCATCGGCAAGGAGGAGGATTCGCGGCTCGGTGATTTCATCGAGGCCGACATCGAAAACCCCGAGCAAGACGTCGCCAAAAATCTGCTGCGAGAAGACCTCGAAGGCGTGCTGGCCACCCTCAGCCCCCGCGAGCGCGACGTGCTCCGCCTGCGCTACGGCCTCGATGACGGCCGCATGAAAACGCTGGAGGAGATCGGCCAGATCTTTGATGTCACCCGCGAGCGGATCCGTCAGATCGAAGCCAAGGCGCTGCGCAAGCTGCGGCATCCCAACCGCAACGGCGTGCTCAAGGAATACATCAAATGAACCCGCCGGATTCCCCCTCGAGCGAGGGGGCGATCGGTAGCCTCGCCGACCTGCGGGGCCTGCGCAGCGCCCCCAGCCTCAGCGCAACCGAGCGGGGAATCCTTCTGGCTGAGCTGCGGCAACGAGCCGCCGCCTGCCAGTGGTTCACGGTGGGGGTAATGGCTCCGAGCGCCGCCGTGGCCACCGCGGCCCTGCGCCATTGCGAGCACGCCCTGGGCTGGCGGCCCTTGGATCCGGCCAGCGGGGCCGGGGCCTTGGCCGTGCAGGGCCCGGTGTTTCTCAAGGGCAACCAGGCCACCGGCACCTACAGCCTCCGGCCGGAAGCGGGATTGGGCGAGGGCATCCTGATCACCGGCCACCACCCGAGCGATGCGGCGGTAGAAGACACCTGGGGGCCGCTGCCGCTCGATGCCTTCAACGCCTGATGAAGGGCTCGAATCCTAGGGTGGGCGGCTGTTGCCAGGCAGCGTGACTGCCACCCCGCGTTTTCGATGACCAGCCCATCTCTGCGCATTGCCTCCCGCCGCAGCCAGCTGGCCATGGTGCAGACCCACTGGGTGCGCGATGAACTGCAGCGCACCCATCCCGGCCTGGCCATCAGCATCGAAGCGATGGCCACCCAGGGCGACAAGATTCTGGATGTGGCGCTGGCCAAGATCGGCGACAAGGGCCTCTTCACCAAGGAGCTGGAAGCGCAGATGCTGGTGGATCGGGCCGATATCGCCGTTCACAGCCTCAAAGACCTGCCCACCAACCTGCCGGAGGGTCTGATGCTGGGCTGCATCACCGAGCGGGAGGATCCGGCCGATGCTCTGGTGGTGCATGAACGCCACCGCGACCAATCCCTGGCCACGCTGCCTGAGGGCAGTGTGGTGGGCACCAGCTCCCTGCGGCGCCTCGCCCAGCTGCGCCACCATTACCCCCATCTCACGTTCAAGGATGTGCGGGGCAATGTGATCACCCGGCTGGCGAAGCTCGACGCCGGGGAGTTTGATTGTCTGATCCTGGCGGCCGCTGGTTTGGGCCGGCTGGGGTTGGGTGATCGCATTCACGAGCTGATCGATCCCGCCATTTCCCTGCATGCGGTGGGTCAGGGCGCCCTGGGCATCGAATGCCGCAGCGGCGACAGCACCGTGCTGGCCACGATCCAGGTGCTGCAGCACGAACCCACCGCCCGCCGCTGCCTGGCGGAGCGGGCCTTTCTGCGGGAGTTGGAGGGGGGCTGCCAGGTGCCGATCGGTGTGAACAGCGCCTTTGAGGACGATCAGCTGGTGCTCACGGGCATGGTGGCCAGCCTCGACGGCCAGCGGCTGATCCGCGACCAGGCCCGCGGCGATCAAACCGATCCAGACGCGATCGGGATCGCGCTGGCCCGGACCCTGCGGCAGCAGGGCGCCGGCGAGATTCTGGAGGAGATCTTTGCCGCCGTTCGCCCCGAAGCCTGAACCACCGGCCAGCCTCAACGAGACGCCAGCCCGCGCACTGCCCTGGAATCTGCTCGCCTGGGCGGCGTTGGTGGGCAGCCTCACCGGCCTGGCGGTGGTGGGCTTCCATGAGCTGCAGGGCCTGATCAACAACCTGCTCTTCGGACCGTTCGTGGATGGGTTGCTGGCGATCGCCCGCTCGCCGGTGGCCGAGGTGGCGGTGGAGCTGCCGCCGCCACCGCCAGCGGCGAGCAGCACGCCGCTCACGGCACTGTTCCAGTTGGGATTGGGCGAGTTTGGCTTCCTGCCGCCGCCGCCACCGCCGCTGCCGGAGCCGCCGCCGGTGGAGCTGCCGCCACGGTTTGACTGGCTGGGGCTCTGGCCGGTGGTGGTGGTGCCCACCCTCGGCGGCCTGGCGGTGGGGGTACTGCGGTTTGTGGGGGGTGATCTGGGGCCTGGCCTGCCGAGCCTGCGGGCTATGGCCGATGGCAGCGTGAATCCGCAGCCGCGGCTGCCCTGGCTGCGGTTGGTGGCCGCTTCCCTCAGCCTCGGCAGCGGGGCCTCCCTCGGCCCCGAAGGCCCGAGTGTGGAGAGCGGTGGCAATATCGGCCTGCTGCTGGCGGTGCGGGCGCGGCTGTCGCCGGAGGCGGGCAAAACCCTGGTGGCCGCTGGCGTGGCCGCCGGCCTCGCGGCCGGGTTCAAGGCACCGATCGCGGGGGTGTTCTTCGCCTTTGAAGGCACCTTCAGCACCATGCCGGGCCGTCCGAGCCTGCGGGCCGTGCTGCTGGCGGCCGTGGCCTCCACCCTGGTCACCCAGCTGTGCCTGGGCGATACATCCATCCTGCGGCTGCCGGCCTACGAGGTGCGCTCACCGTTGGAGCTGCCGCTCTACCTGATCCTGGGGGTGCTGGCCAGCGGCATGTCGTGGCTGCTGGTGCGGCTGCTGGGCCTGGGGCGCAGCGCCTGGCTGCAGCGGGGCCTGCGGCGGTTGCCCACCGGCCTGGCCACGGCACTGGGCGGCATGGCGGTGGGCGGCATGGCGCTGGTGTTTCCCCAGGTGCTGGGGGTGGGCTACGACACGATCGAAGCGCTGCTGGGGCGCGACGAAAGCATTCCCCTGCTCACCCTGGTGGTGCTGATCGGCGTGAAGCTGCTGGCCAGCGGCGTGAGCAATGCCACCGGGTTTGTGGGGGGCGGCTTTGCGCCCTCGCTGTTTCTGGGAGCGGTGCTTGGTAATGCCTATGGCCAGGTGCTGGGCGATGGCGGGCTGCATCTCAATGTGGCCGAACCGCCCGCTTACGCGATGGTGGGCATGGCGGCGGTGCTGGCGGGAAGCGCCAGGGCACCGCTCACCGCCCTGCTGCTGATGTTTGAGCTCACCCACGACATCCGCATCGTGTTGCCGCTGATGGCCGCCGCCGGGCTGAGTGCCGCCCTGGTGGAACGCTGGCAGGGGCTCAACGATCCCGGCCTGATGGGCCCCGATCCCAACGAGGAGCAACGCCGGCGGCGCCTGGCGAAGCTCAATGTGAGCGAAGCGCTCGAACCGGAAGCACCGCTGGTACTGCCGGCCGAGCTGTCAGCGCGCGAAGCGCTGGCCCAGTTGATCGCCGCCCACGGCCATGGGCTGATCGTGGCTGAGGCAGGGACGGTGCTGGGATTGGTGACCCTGGTGGATCTGCAATGGCGGCTGAGTGCCGATGCCCAGGCGGATCTGCGCAGCTGCCTGCGCAGCGACCTGGTGTGGCTGCCGCTGACTGCGCAGCTGGATCAACTGGAAGACCAGCTGCGACCCAACGATCTTCGCCAGGTGCCGGTGTTCGACATCCCCGCCACCGGGGTGGGGCATCTGCCCCACGGCTTGCCCAGTCAGGGGTTAGCGGTGACCCGCCTGCGGGGTTTGGCGAGCCGTGATGGGATGGCCCGCGCCCTGGCTCGCACCATCGAGCTGAACACCATCGATCGGGCTGGACAGGAGTGATTCGGCCACCGGATCAGCGTCGGTGAGCAGCTTGAGAATGCGCTGCAGATCGGGGGCCGACAGCTCGCCGTCGTCACACCATTTGAGCGCCGTGCTGTTGAGGGGCTGGGCGGTGGGTGGGTGATGGTGAGCGGAATCGGGCATCGTGCAATGAAAACGAGGCGTGGGGACTCGCAAGCCCGGCGCCTCGTTCTTCGACAAGTTGGGAAGAGCCTAAACGGCTGAATCAGCGCCAGCGGCGCCTGGAGCGTGATTTGCAGATTGTCTGCAGATTACCCGCGGCGGCGGCACCGTTGGGCCTCAACGCACCACGATCACCGGGGTGCCCACCTCCACCTTGTCGAACAGTTCGCGCACGTGAGGGGTGAGCATGCGCACGCAACCGTTGGATACAGCGGCGCGGGAGGTCACGGTCCAGGCCCAGGCGCTGGGGGTGCCATGAATGCCGTACTGGTTGAGACCGGCCTGCTTGAAGCCGATCCAGCGGTCGCCCAGGGGACCCTGGGCGCCCACGGTGGCGTTGATCTTGCCGCTCTTGGTGCTCTGGTACTGGGGATTGACGATCTTGTTCTCCACTTGGAAGGTGCCCACGGGGGTGGGGGTGGAAGGATCGCCGATGGCCACCGGCCAGCTGGCCAGCACCCGCCCGTTCTCCCGCAGGCTGATCGTGCGTTTGCCCAGCTCCAGCAGGATCTCGCGGGTGCTGGTCACCGCCGCTGTCGCTGGCGGCGGCGATTCCAGCGCCTGGGCGGAGGGTGCGCCGGCGGGCAGGGAAACCAAACCGGCCACCAGAGCAGCCGCGAGAGCGGACAGGCGAACCATCGGCAGGGGAGCGGGAGACACAGAGGATGAGGTTTTAGCGAACCCGCCGCCTTCAGTCGACCAGCTTCGGTTCGATGGTGGCCAGGTAGCGCTCCTCGCACTCCTTGATGATGCGCACCGCCTCATCGGGGCCGAAGAAGCCATTCACGCGGCAGGTGCCAGGCTTCTTGAGATCTTTGTAGTGCTCCCAGTAGTACTGGGTTTCCTTGAGCCACTGCTCGCCGAGCTGCTCATAGGAGGTGATGTGGTCCTGACGCTTGTCGTCGGCGATCACGGCGATCACCTTGTCATCCACCTCACCGCCGTCGTCGAAGGTCATGATGCCGATGATCCGCGCTTCCACGAGGGAACCGGGGATCAGGGGCTCGGTCACATTCACGATCTCAATATCGAGCGGATCGCCGTCTTCGTCCCAGGTGCGTGGGATACAGCCATAGGCGAAGGGGTAGGCCAGGGAGGAATAGCCCACGCGGTCGAGCTTGAGATGACCGGTTTCGGTGATCAACTCGTATTTGTTGATCGTCATCGAGTTGAGCTCGATGATGGCGTTGAGCCGCAGCTCGTCGGCATCGGCGAAAGCCGGCAGCACGTGCAGCAGGTTGGCCATCGTGCGGCCGGGGGCGCGGTCGATGTTCGCCATGGGGGGATCGAGCGGACGGCGGCATCCTATGGGGTGACCCCCGGGCGCCCAGCCCCGGCGGTTCAGGAGTGAAGCAGCGCCTCCACCTTGCTGCGCAGGTAGGCGAGAAAGGGCTCGGCGCTCAGAGAACGCCCCGACACCCGCGCCACGAGCTCTTCGCCGTTCACCGATCGACCGAGGGGCCACACGGTGTGACGCAGCCAGTCCTGGAGCGTGGCCTCCTCGCCGGCCCGGATGAGGGCCTGAATCGAGCCGTGGTCGTGCTCGAAGCGCTCGGAGATCTGGGCGCTGATCAGATGGCCGAGGGCATAGGAGGGGAAATAACCCATCAGACCTTCCGCCCAATGGATGTCTTGTAGACAGCCTTGCGAATCCGTGGGCGGCCGCAGCCCCAGCAGGTCCTCCATCCGTTGATTCCACTGCTCCGGCAGCTCCTGCACCGGCAGGTCGTGCTCGAGCAGGGCCAGCTCCAGCTCAAAGCGCAGCACGATGTGCAGGCAGTAGCTGAGCTCATCGGCCTCCACCCGGATCAGGCCGGGTTGCAGCGGATTGAGTGCCCGCCAGAAGCCGAGGGGGCCACCCCAGGGATCGGCGCCGAGCTCCTCGCGAAAGCGACCATGCCAGCGCTCGGCGAAGGCGCGGCTGCGGGCCACCCGGCACTCCCAGAACAGCGACTGGGATTCATGCACCCCCATCGAGGTGGCCTCGCCCAGCGGCCAGGGAAAGTAGTGCGCATCGCTGCGGGGCAGACCCTGCTCATAGAGCGAGTGCCCCCATTCGTGCGCCGTGGCCAGAAAGGCCGACAGGGGCTGATCGGGCACCACGCGGGTGGTGATCCGGAAATCGTGGGGGCCCACCGTGCAGGAGAAGGGATGGGCCGAGCGCGCGCGCTGGCAGCGGCTGGGGTCGTAGCCCCAGCTGTCGAGCAGGTTGGTGCAGAGCCGCTCCTGCACCGCCTCGGGCAGATCCACGCCGGCCGGCTGGGGGAGGCCGCGGCGGGCCACCTGCTCCAGCAGCGGCGGCAGCTCGGTTTTGAGCGGTGCAAACAGCTCGTTGAGCCGGGCCTTGCTCACATCGGGCTCAAAGGGCTGGGCGAGGATTTCCCAGGGGCTGCGGGCCACGGGTTCGGCGGCAGCCAGCTGGCGGGCCTGCTCGCGGCGCAGGGCGATCAGCTCCTGAAGCGCCGGCGCAAAGAGGGCGAAATCGTTGCGCGCGCGGGCATCTTGCCACACCGCGTTGCCCCGCGACTGGGCTTTGGCCAGGGCAGACACCAGATCGGGATCGAGGCTGCGCTGGCGCTCCAGCTGAAGCCGCAGCAGCTGAAGATTGCGTTGCCGTTCGGGTGGAGCCTCCGCACCGATCTCGGCCTCGGCAGCCGCCAGCAGGTCGGTGTAGGCGGGGCTGCTCTGGCGTTCATGCAACTCACGGGCCAGCAGGGCCAGTTGCTCCCCGCGCCAGGCGGCACCGGCCGCCGGCATCACGGTGTTCTGGTCGTAATAGAGGGTGCTGCTGATCGATCCGAGCAGCCGGGTGTGATGCAGGTGCTGCTGCAGCTGCGCGAAGGCGGTAGCCGGTGCAGGCATGGGGAGATGGAGCTAGTGGCGCCAGCATGCCGGCAAGCGTTCCCGCGTGCTGTGGGGATGCAGCGACTGCCCCGCCAGAAAGCGGTGATGGCCCTGCTGCAGCCAACGCAGCACCGCCGCAGGATCGCTGCGATCCGGTACATCGCTGGGGTCACCCATCAAGGCTGCGCGACAAAGACGACAGTGCTCTCTCTCCTTCTGACAGC
>JAYKGR010000007.1:0-33791 GCA_035285645.1 Cyanobacteriota bacterium
CGCGGCTCGACCGGCGTTTGGGCAATCTGCGACTCCGGTAGCTCAAAGGCGTAGCTGGCCAGACTCCAGTCAGCCGGATCGGGCGAGACCGACGTCATCGAAGCAGGGCTCAGAGGGCCAGGCTTTCCGGATTGGTTTCGATCAGCTGAGCCAGATCCTTGAGGAAAGCGGCCGCATGGGTGCCGTAGATGTGGCGATGGTCGGCGGTGAGATTCACCTGCATTTGGCGCCGCACCGCAATCGCACCATCGGTGGTCGCTACCACCGTGGGTCGGGATGCCGCCACCGCCAGGATGGCGCCCGTGCCGGGCGGCAGGATGGCATCGAACCGATCCACCCCGAACATTCCGAGATTGGAGAGTGTGAAGGTGCCGGTGCTGTACTCCTCGGGTTTGAGCTGCTTGCTGCGCGAGCGCGCCACTAAATCAGCCCAGTTGCGCGACAGGGAGTAAAGGTCGGTGCGATCGGCGTTGCGCAGCACGGGGGTGATCAGACCGCCATCTTCCATGGCCACCGCCACCGCAATGTTGATCTCGGCGGGATAGTGCATTCCAGCCTCGGTGGTGGCGGCATTCACCTGCGGATGGCGCGCCAGCACCACCGCAACGGCCTTGGCCAGCAGCGCTGTCATGGTGACGCCCTTGCTCTTGAGCTGCTTCTGGAAGCCATCCAGGCGATCGGTGGTGATCGTGTAGCCCACCCGGAAGCACGGCACCGCAAGGCTGGCGGCCATGTTGCGCACCACGGCCTGCTGCAGGGTGTTGAACGCCACCGTGTCGCCCGGACGACCGAAGGCCTGGCCGGCTGGAGCCGGCTGGACGGCGGGAGCTGGAGCGCCGGGGCTGGCGTTGGCTGCGCCAGCCGCCGTGGCTGGGCCGCTGGCTTCGGCCACACGGGGCACCTGAACGGGCTGCCCGCCAGCGGCCAGTACGTCTTCAGCCTGGATGCGGCCATGGGGGCCGCTGCCAACCACGGTTTCGAGGGTCACGCCCAGCTGACCGGCCAGCTTGCGGGCTCTCGGGGTGGCCAGAAGGCGGCCATCGGCGCGGGCCGGTGCTGGCGCCGGCTGGGGAACGGCTGCTGCCGGGATGGGCGCTGGGGGGGCTGGGGCCGTCTGGGCCGCCGGGACCGCTTCCGGTGATGGAGCTGCCGCCGGCGGCGGTGCTTCCTTGGCTGCGGCGGCGGAGCTCGGGGCGGGAGCGCTGGCTCGGGCCGCCTCGATCTCCGCCTCACTTTCCACGATCAGGCCGATGGTGTCGCCAACGGGAGCGGTGCCACCGGCCTCCACCAGCACCGCCGCCAGGAAGCCGTCTTGAAACGACTCCACATCCATATCGGCTTTGTCGGATTCAACCACCAGCACCGACTCACCACGGCTGATCGGATCGCCAGGTTTCTTGAGCCACTCGACGATCTTGCCCTCCGTCATGGTGGAGCTGAGGGCTGGCATGAAGATGTCGTGGGTGGCCAACGCTGATCGCCGCTTGCTTCTGGGCGAGTTTACGCGGCGCCCTCGATCGCCTCTACGACGCCATCGCGCACGAGCACGGCAGCGGGCAACTTCTCCAGCAGGTTGTCGCCAACCCCGATGTCGACAAAGCTCTCCAGCTGGCCCTGATCCACGATCGCCTCCATCTCCAGGGCTCTCACCTGCTGCTGCTGGTCGAGCACCTGGCGCTTCTGCTCCTCCAGCTCGCCCCGCTTGGCGCTCACTTGCTGCTGCACCGACCCCACCTGCTCCTGCACCCGAGGATCGAGTGGATTGGCACTCTGGCTACGGATCTCGGTGATCACCCGCTGCCCATCCTGCTCCAACTGAGCCAGCTGTTGGTCCAGGTTGGCCAGGGCCGTGCTCAGCTCCCGTTCGGCATCCTCCTTCCAGCGGGGCGTCACCACGGCCCGCACCTGGATCATGCGCTTGACGGAGAACGAGGTGGCGTTGGCCATTGGAGCAGGGTTGGCGGAAAACTGGGCACCAGCGTGCCAGACGGCGGGCGGTGGCCGGTCAGCGGTTGCTGTAAAGAGCGTCGATCGCGGCGGCGTCGCGGGCGGCGATGCGGTCGCGACGCTGCTTCAGGGTTTGGGTGAGGAGGCCGTTTTCGATGCTGAAGGGTTCCACCAGGGCCACCCCCGCCAGGCGTTCATCCGGGCGTGAGCCCGGGCGGGACGCCAGCACGCGGTTGAACTCCCCGGTGATCGCTCGCAGCAGGGGCGCCTCCGCCTGCACCCCATCGGGCTTTGGTAGCCCGGCTCCTGCCGCATAGGCGGCCAGGGCCTCCACGCGGGGCACCAGCAGGGCGCCCAGTTGTTTGCGGTCGTGTCCCACCAACATCACCTGCTCCACCAGCTCGCTGGCCGCCAGGGCTTCCTCCAGGGGGCCCGGTTCGATGTTTTCGCCGCTGCTCAGCACGATCGTGTCCTTGGCGCGACCGGTGAGCACCAGGGTGCCGTCGGTCAGCAGCAGCCCCAGATCACCGGTGTCAAACCAGCCGTCGCCATCGATCACCTGGGCGGTGGCTTCGGGCTTGCCCCAGTAGCCGGCCATCACCTGGGGGCCGCGGGCCAACACCAGACCCTTCTCCCCCCAGCCCAGCGTGCGGCGGGAGTCGGGATCCACGATCTTGAGGGCCGTGCCGGCCAGTGGTTGGCCGGCAGCTCCGCGGCGGTTGGCCCAGGGGCGGCGACAGGTGAGCACGGGCGAGGTTTCGGTGAGGCCGTAGCCCACCAGCAGCTCGATCCCGATCGCTTCAAAAAAGCCATCCACGTGGCCGGCCAGGGCACCGCCACCGCTGATCGCGGTGCGCACCCGGCCCCCCACAAGCTGTTGGCGCACCTTGGGCCACAGCAGGGCGTCCGCAAGTCGATGCCAGGGCCAGCGCAGTGCCGCCGCCAGGGCCGCTGCCGCCCGACGGGGAGGTGGCGCCTGCGTGAGGGTGAGGTTGGCGGCGGTGCGTCGGGCCTCGGCGTGGGCGCGGCTGTTGGCCAGGGCGGCCCGCAGCAGCCTCTGTCGGCTGGCTGGCATGGTTTCCAGGGCATCGCTGAATCCGGCCAGCAGGGCCTCCCAGAGCCGCGGCACGCTGATGAGGTACTGGGGCCGCACCGACTGCAGGTCGTGGCGGAGATGCTTGAGGGTGGTGTACGTCTGCGTGCAACCGCACGACAACAAGAAGTATTCGGCGCTGCGTTCGTAGGAATGCCAGATCGGCAGCACGCTCAACACCTGGTCGCCGGCCTGGGGTTGCACGGCTACCCCCAGGTGCCGCAACTGATGCAGCAGGTTGGCGTGGCTGAGGGGTACCCCCTTGGGCTGGCCCGTGGTGCCGGAGGTGTAGAGAATCGTGGCCAAACGGCTGTCCTGCCCGGTGGGCCAGGGGGCTGGCGGGGCCGTGGCTCCGCGCTCCAGCAGGGCCTGCCAGCCCAGCAGGGGCGGTGTGGCCGCCTGGTCCCAGGCTGGCGGTTCGTCTTCGAGCACCAGCACGAAGCGCAAGCTGGCCAGGGTCTCTGCCGGCAGCTCCAGGCGCTGCAGCAGAGCCGCCGTTTCCACGATCAGAGCCACGGCGCCGCTGTCCGTGAGGATGTAGCGCAGCTCTTCCAGCGGCGCACTCGCGCCCCGCACCGCATCGGCAGCTCCCAGCCGCATCAGTCCCTGGTCGGCGATCAGCCAGCGGGGGCCGTTTTCGGAAAACAGAGCAACCCGATCACCCTCGCCCAGACCGAGGTCGGCCAAGGCCGCCGCAGCCTGCTCGATGCTGTGTCGCAGCTCGCGGTAGCTGTAGCGCTCCGGCGGGCGGGCGTGGGGGGCCACCAGCGCCGGCTGATCGCCGTGCAGCCGCTCCAGCTCCGGCCAGAGCCGCTCCAGGGTTGGCAGGTGGCTCCAGTCGTGGCGACTGGCGAGGGCGCGCCGGTCGTTGGGCGTGCCAGTCCAGTGCACTTCAGCCTCAGATAGCTTCGCCATGCTTCCTTTGCAGCGCGATCTGCTCGCCAACCTGATGGATGTTGGCGGATGGGGGCTCGTGTTGCCGACCTCTCCATGCCTCGTCTCGCTCCTGGCCGCGCCACGGGATTGGGCCCGACCAGAGTTGTTCCGCCGGTCGCGGCGGCCGCGGCGTCAGGCCGAGGCACCGTGCGCAGCTGGCCAGCAGACGCCGCCGCAGCCAGGCGGTGGCCGCAGGGGTCGCGAGTTCGGGGCGCCAGTCGAGCAGCCGCCCCACCGGTCGGTCGGCGATGCCGCACGGCACGATCGCCTCGAAACCGCTGAGATCGCAGCTCACATTCAGGGCCAGGCCATGCTGGCTGATCCAGCGGCGCCCCCCGACGCCGATCGCGGCCAGCTTGTGCCCCTGCAGCCACACGCCGGTCTGGCCGGCACTCCGTTCGGCCGCGAGGTCCAGCTCGGCGAGAAGATCGATCACGCACTGCTCCAGCAGGCGCAGGTAGCGGTGCAGGTCGGCGCCATGACGGCGCAGGTTGAGCACCGGGTAGAGCACCAGCTGGCCGGGCGCGTGATGGGTCACCTCGCCGCCTCGGTCGATGCGAAACAGGGGCAGGGGCGGGTGGGCTGGATCGAAGCGCAGATGGGCGGTATCGGCGCCGCGGCCCAGGGTGTAGCAGGGCTGGTGCTCCAACAGGAGCAGGCCACCGGGGGATTGCGGATCCGCCAGCAGGCGCTGCTGCAGCTGGCGTTGCCACTGCCATGACAGTTCAAAGGGCACGGCTTCGGCCGCTTCGTGAACGGCAACGTCCATCAGGGGCGAGCCTGGCGGCGGGCCGTCAAGAATTGCGTCGTGCGGCGCGATGGCCTGTTGGGGGTCACAGCGCACCCTCTCTAGCGTGGGTTCAGTCCCTCAGCCCAAGGAGGCGGACCCCACGGTGAAATTGCTCATCCACGGCCGCAACCTCGATGTCACCGACGCCATCCGCGATTACACCCAGACCAAGCTCACCCGCGCCATCAGCCACTTTGAAGATCTGGTGAAGGAAGCCGACGTGCACCTTTCGGTGGCACGCAACCCCCGGGTGCCGCAACAGATCGTTGAGGTGACCATGTTTGCCAATGGCGTGGTGATCCGCGCCCAGGAACGCAGCGAAAACCTTTACGCCAGCATCGACATGGTGGCCAGCAAGGTGAGTCGCCAGCTTCATCGCCACAAGGACCGCCTGCATGAGCGCAACCATGGGCCCGTGCACCGCTCCGCCCGTGATGAGGAGGCTGGTGCCGCCCGAAACCTGCCCAAGCCCGGTCAGGCTCTCACCGATGGCAAAGAGGCAGCTCTGCCCAGCCGCGGCGTGCGTCGCAAATATTTCGCCATGCCAGCCATGTCGCTCGACGACGCCATGCATCAGCTGGATCTGATCGATCACGATTTCTACCTGTTCCGCGATAGCGAGAGCGGTGATCTTCAGGTGGTGTATCGCCGCAACCACGGCGGTTACGGCGTGATCCAGGCCCGGGAGAGCTGACGCTCCGCGCTGTCCTCGCGCGGGCATGATCCGTTGATGACCCGTGATCTCCCCGACCTGGCGCCGCTGATCGATCACGCCCTGCTCGACCCCCACCAGGGCGTGGATGCGGTGCTGCGCTGCTGCGATGAAGCCCGGCATTTCGGCTTTGCCGGGGTATGCCTGGCGTCGCGCTGGTTGCAGCCGGCCCGCGAGCGCCTCCCCCTGGCCGGTGCGGTGCGGTTGATTTCCGTGGTGGGCTTTCCCTTTGGTGCCGTGCCGGCGGCCATCAAGCACGCCGAAGCCGAGGGAGCCGCTGCGGCCGGCGCCGATGAACTCGATGTGGTGCCCGATTTCGGGGCGCTGGCCGATGGCGACGGCGATGCGGTGCTGGCCGATCTGGCGCCGATCTGTGATCTGGGTCTGCCGGTGAAGGTGATCGTCGACGTGGCTCGGCTCACCCCGGAAGCCCTGGCCCTGTTGGTGGCCGTGAGCATCGATGCTGGCTGTGCTGCTCTCAAAACCGGCAGCGGCTTCGGCCTACCGGTGACCGTGGAGCAGGTGGTGCGCCTGCGTGAGCTGGCCCGCGGCCGCGCTGGCATCAAGGCTGCTGGTGGCATCCGGCATCTGGAGCATGCCCTGGCGCTGGTCGCCGCCGGTGCCGGCCGGCTTGGTACCAGCCATGGTCCGGCCTTGATCCAGGCCTTGAAGGCCGGGCCTGCTCCTGCCGTCGGGGAAGCCGGTGCCTGAACGGCAGATGGAGGGGTTGGTGCTGTCGGTGCGGCCCCTCGGTGAGGCCGATCGCCTGCTCACCCTGCTGAGCGATACCGAGGGCCTCACCCGTCTGGCGGCTCCCGGCGCCCGTCGGCCCAAGAGCAGCCTGGCGGCGGCTGTGGCTCTGTCCCATCTGCGACTGCAGGTGGGTGGCCGCAGCGGTGGCCTGGCACGGGTGCGGCAACTCCGGGTGCTGCGGGCCTACGGCGCGTTGGGGGAGCGGCTCGAAACCCTTGCTGCCGCCCAGGGCCTGGCCGAGCTGGCCGGCGTGATGGCCCCGGCCGAGGCCCCGGCAACGGGGATACTGGGCGCACTGCTTCTGCAGCTCGGGCGCCTCGATGCGGTGGTGAAGGAACGAAGCGACAGCGTGGAGGCCCTGGCGATCGCGGTTCAGGGGAGCGTGCATCTGCTGGCCCTCGGAGGCTATGCCCTGCCGCTGCAACACTGCGCCCGCAGTGGCCTACCCCTGCAGCCCCCGGTGGGCGACTGGAGCTGGCGCTGCAGCCTGCTGCCCAGCGAGGGCCTGGCGATCGGTGCCATTGCCGGTGCCCGCATCCTGCTCAACGCCTCTGAGCTGGCTTTGCTGCAGCGGCTGCCTCGCCCCGGCAGCCCCCGCCGCCGCGATGGGGCCCTGCTCGGTCCTGAGCCGGTATGGCGGCATCTGCTGGCCCTGGTGGAGGCCTGGTGCGATGAACACCTGGGCCGTCGGCCCAGGGCTTTTGCCCTGCTGCGCTGATCCCGATGACCCAGCGCCCCGTCGGCGACAGCAGCAGCGAGACCGGCCTGGCGGCCGTGCTAGCCGTGCCCGGCTTCCGCAGCCTTTGGATCGGGCAGATCTTCTCCCAGCTGGCCGACAAGTTCTACATCGTGTTGATGGTGTTTCTGATCGCCCAGTACTGGGTGACCGACACCACCGTGGCCGATCCGGCCCTGGAGGAGGCCGCCGCCGCCCTGCGGCTGGGTGTTCAGAATCGGGCCCAGATCATCACCCTGCTGGCCACGGGGATTTATGTGGCCAACACCATCCCGGCCATGCTGCTGGGCACCGTGGCGGGCGTGTGGGCCGATCGCTGGCCCAAGCGGGCGGTGATGGTGGCGTCCAACGGAATCCGCGCCGCTCTCGTGCTGCTGGTGCCGCTCTGCCTGCTACCGGGCCCCCAGTGGTTGGGCCTCAGCTGGGGCTACTGGGGTCTGTTGCTCATCACCCTGCTCGAATCGGTGCTCACCCAGTTTTTTGCGCCGGCAGAGCAGGCGGCGATTCCGCTGCTGCTGCCGCCCCATCAGCTGCTGGCCGCCAATTCCGTGTATCAGGCCACCAGCATGGCCGCCACGATCGTCGGATTTGCTCTCGGCGAACCGATCCTGCGGCTGCTGCGCTTGTTGCTGGCACAGGCTGGCCTGGCGGGCGGCGAATTTTTGCTGTTGCCCCTCTGCTACGGCGCCGCTGCTGTGGCCCTCAGCACCCTTCGCTTGCAGGAGGCGCCTCGCGCCCCCCGCAGCAGCTCGTTGTGGAGTGAGATCGGCGAAGGGCTGAAGGTGCTGCGTGAGCAACCGAGCGTGCGCGGCGCCCTGCTGCAGCTTGTGCTGCTCTACAGCCTGCTGGCGGCGCTCTATGTGCTGGCGATCAGTCTGGCGGCGGCGGTGCCGGGTCTGGGCCCCACCGGCTTCGGCACGCTGCTGGCGATGTGCGGTGTGGGTTTGGCCGTGGGTGCCGTCGCCGTCGCCCAGCTGGGCGATCGCTTCCGACGCCGCCACCTAGCCACCAGCGGGCTGGGGGTGATCAGCTTCTGCCTGATTCTTTTGGGTCAGCTGCGGGGCCATCTGGTGCTCACCCTCCTGCTCTGCGGTCTCCTGGGGGTGGGGGCCGCCCTGCTGGCGATCCCAGCCCAGACCACCGTGCAGGAGGACACGCCGGAGCATCAGCGCGGCAAGGTCTTCGGCCTTCAGAACAACCTGATCAACATCGCCCTGAGCCTGCCGCTGGTGCTGGCTGGCACCGTGGTGAGCCGCTATGGACTGCTGCCGGTGCTGTGGGCTCTGGCGGGCCTGGCCCTGCTGGCGGCCCTGCTGGAGCGCCCTTGGCGTCCTTGAGGTTCGACGCTGCTAGGTTCAGCGGTCAACGGAGTCGCGGCGGTGCCACAGATCGCCTGGCTGGGCAAGAAATCTCCCTTCTGCGGCAATGTCACCTACGGGTTGAGCACCACGGAGGCGCTGCGTCGTCGCGGCCACACCGTCAATTTCATTCATTTCGATACCCCGGCGGTTAGTGCCGCCCGGGTTCCCGCGGCGGCCGGTCTACCGCCCGCCAGCCCCGAAGTGGCTCTGCCCTACCTGGTCAAATCGCAGGTTTACACGATTCCTTCGCTGGGGGCTCAGCGGGAGCTGCGTGAATCCCTGGAGCGGCTTCAACCCGACCTGGTGCATGCCAGCCTCACCCTCTCCCCCCTCGATTTTCGCCTGCCCGACCTCTGCCAACAGCTGGGTCTGCCGCTGGTGGCCACTTTTCATCCCGCGTTTGATGCGGGGTTGCGCAACCTGGCGGCCGGCACCCAGCAACTCACCTACCAACTTTATGCCCCTTCCTTGGCCCGCTTCGACCGTGTCGTGGTCTTTTCGGAGCTCCAGGCCGAGGTGCTCGAGCGGCTTGGCGTCAGGGCTGAACGCCTCGCCGTGATTCCCAATGGCGTCGACACCGACCTGTGGCGCCCAGCCATCGCTCCCGACGCTGAGTTGACCGAGTTGCGCCGCCGCTTCGCCGGTCGGCGGGTTTTTCTCTACATGGGCCGCCTGGCCACGGAGAAAAATGTGGAGGCTCTGCTGCGGGCCTGGCGGTTGGTGAGACCTGCCGGTTGCCTGCTCGTGATCGTGGGCGATGGACCCCAGCGCAGCGTGCTGCAGCAGGTGGCCGGTCACGACGACAATGTGCTCTGGTGGGGGTACGAACCCAGCCTGGAGCGACGGCTGGCCCTGCTGCAGCTGGCCGAAGTGTTTTTGTTGCCCTCGCTCGTGGAGGGGCTGTCGCTGGCTCTGTTGGAGGCGATGGCCTGTGGCGCTGCCTGTGTGGCCACCGATGCGGGGGCTGATGGCGAGGTGCTCGCCGGTGGGGCTGGCATCGTGATCAGCACGCAGGGGGTGACGACCCAGCTGCGCACGCTGCTGCCGGTGCTGCATCACCAGCCGGTGCTGACCGCCGAACTGGGGCGTCGGGCCCGGGAGCGGGTTCTGGAGCGCTACACCCTGACCCGCAACATCGATGCTCTGGAACGTCTCTACGACGCCTTGCTGGGCAGGGCTGTGGCCGTCAGAGGTCAGTAGCGTTCCGGTCGAGGCAGTGTCCAGGTGGCGCCATGGCCGGCTGCGCGCAGGTCGGCGGCCCGGGCTTCCAGCCGCCGCCGATCGAGCCGCCAGAGGTGGTAGAGCCCGGCGCGACCAAGCTCCTGCGGAACCAGGCCCTGCCACCAGGGCGCCGCTGCCGTGTTCTGGTCAATCACGACGAGCACCGTGGGCTGTTGGGGGGCCGAACGGGGCTCCAGCCCCCGACGCCGTTCCCGAGCCAGTCGCTCAGCCAGGTTGACCAGGGCGTGTTCGGAGCGGCCCTCGTAAATCACCACCTGGCGGGCGTAATAGTGCAGGGAGGGCTTGAGAACGCCCACCATCGCCAGGCTTTCGCCGGCCTGTCGCCGTTGCGCTGCCATGGCTGCCACGGCGCGCACCGGCGCACCTCGCCGATCATCACCCAGGGTCCAGAGGGGCAGCAGGGCCAGCGGCACGAACAGCACCAGCGGCAACTGGAGAGCCAGCAGGCGGATCGGGCCGCTCGCCCCACCGCGGTTGCGGCTGATCCAGAGCGGCAGCAGCGCTGCCGCCACCCAGCACCAGGCGGCGAGGGGCATGCGCCCGCTGGCGAGGATCGCCGCCCCCAGGCCGGGCAGTTCCGGATCCTGGATCCAGGGCAGCCATCGTGAGCCCAGGCCGAAGGCCAGGGCGATCAGCAGCGCCAATGTCAGCGTCAGACCCCAGGCCCAGCGGCTGGGCCTGTTGGCGGCGGTGAGCGCGATCAGCAAGGCGGCGGCAGGGGTGGCCGGCAGCCAGTAACTGGGCAATTTGGTGGCGGCCAGGGTGAAGAACAGCAAAATGGCCAGCATCCAGCAAGCGGCGAAGCGGCTGAGGGAGGCGGCCGGGGCGCAGCGGCCCCCGCGCAGAGCCTGGGCCAACCCCTCCAGCAGCAGAGGCGTGGCTGGCAGGCTGGCAATCACCAGCACGGGCCCGAAAAACCACCAGGGCTGCAGATGGTCATTCACCACCGCTGTGAACCGCTGCAGGTTGTGGTAACCAAAAAAACTTTCAAAAAAAGGGCGGCCCTCCACCGCCAGGGCCGCCCCATACCAGGGCAGGGCCACCATCGCCGTGAGCAGGAGGCCGGTGACGGGCCGCAGCCTCCGCCACAACCCGGCCAGATCGCCTTGCAGCAGGCCGAACAGCAGCCAACAGAGGCCGCAGAGCAGCACCGCCACCGGCCCTTTGGTGAGCACCGCCAGGGCCAGCATCAGCCACACCGTCCACACCTCACGCTGCGGATCGGCATAGGCGTGCCAGCTCAGCAACAGAGTGAACGCCACCATCGCGGTGAACAGGGCATCGCTGACGGCGATCCGGCCCCAGAGCAGCACCAGCGGTGAGAGGGCGAAGGCCAGCGCGGCCGCGGTGGCGGTGGCGGCATCACGCCTCAGGCTGCCGCCCGTGGTCTGGGGGCGATGCAGCAGGGTGGCGGCAAGGGCCAGCATCACGCCGATGCTGGCCAGGGCCGAGGGCAACCGTGCCGCCCAGGTGCCCAGCGGATTCCAGCTCGTCTGATGGGGCAGGGCATACAGAAGCCCCATCAGCCAATACACCAGGGGGGGTTTGTCGTACCGGGGCAGGCCATTCACCCGCGGGATCAGCCAGTCACCGGTTTCGGCCATTGCCCGAGCCGAGGCGGCGAACAGGGGAGGCGTTTCATCCACCAGCCCGGTGGCCCCCAGTTGCCACACCAGCAGCACCAGCCCCAATCCCAGCACCGTCAGCAGCACCGCGAGCCGCGGGCGACCGCCCACGGGGCGATGGGTCACAGGGGATGGAGCGGCCACAAGCGGGCGACGGCAGCCGTTGACGCTAGGTCCACCGCCGTTGCGCGGCTCAGGTGCCGCTCACCACCGCGTCCAGCCAGGTCTCCACCCGGGAGGCGAACGATGCCTGGGAGGCATGGCGCTCCACCCAGCTGCGGCAGTCGGCCCGGTTCACCCGCAGAGCCCGCTCCACCGCCGCCGCCAGGCCTTCGCGGTCATCTGGAGCGGCCAGAGCGCCGGTGACGCCCTCCTGCACCAGCTCGCCCGGACCGCCCCGGGCATAGGCCGCCACCGGCACGCCGCAGGCCATCGCCTCCACCACCACGTTGCCGTAGGCCTCATTCCAGCGGGGTGTGTTGAGCAGCACGGCGCACTGTCCCAGTTCCGCCTGGAGCGCCTCGGTGGCGAGGAACCCCCGCCAGTGCATGATGCCTGGCGGCACGGAGGCCTCCACCCGCTGGGCATAGGCCGGGTCTTCGGGCAGGCCCCACACGGCCAGGGGCCAGGCCAGGTGCGCTGCCACTGCTGCAGCATCCTCTAGGCCCTTCTCCGGGGCGATGCGGCCCGCCCAGCCCAGCAGTGGCAATCCCTCCGGCATGCCGACCAGGCCGCCGGCGGCAGGGGTAAAGCGATAGCGGGCCAGGTCAAAACCGTTGCCCACGATCACCGGTGCGGTGGGCAGGGCGAAATCGGCCGCCTGGGCGGAGGTGTGAAACGCCAGCCGACCCGCCAGCCGACCGCCGAACCCGTGCGCCAACTCGGCGATCACCGCATCGATCGCATCGTTCACTGAGCCCATGCTCACCAGGTGGGCCAAGGGGGTGCTGAGGTGGGGCGTTAGCCAAAGGGGCAGCCAGTCGTAGGCCAGATTGAGCACCACATCGAACGCCTCCTGCTCCAGCAGCGCCTGGCGCCAGAGGGCGGCCAGCACCCCATCGGCCGGCAGGGTCACCGGTGCCTGGCGGGGTTGGTGCTGGGCACCGGGTGGTGGGCTGCCATGGGCGCCCCAGAGCCGGGCCGTGGCGCAGGAGGGGGGCAGGCGCGATCCGGCTGGCGCCAGCACTGTTACGGAATGGCCCCGCTCCAGCAGGCCAGCGGTGAGAGCGGCGGCGGTGAGCTCCACGCCACCGCCGCGCCCGCTGCCCAGGGGGCCCATGGGGGTGCTGACAATGAGAAGGCGCATCAGGCTGGCCTCCGCCACAGCAACTGGCGCCGGTTGAGCAGCAGCACCGACACCAGCGCCAGAGCAGCCCCGAGCCACTGCAGCGGCTGTAGATGCTCCTGCAGCAGCAGACGACCGCACAGCAGGGCGAACACCGGCGTGAGAAAGGTGAGGGCCAGGAAGCCGGTGAGATCGCCCCGGCTGGCGAACAAGAAAAACAGGCCGTAGGCCAGGGCGCTGCCCAGCAGGGTGGCATAGGCCATCAGCGCCCACTGCAGCGCATCCCATTGGGGCAGCAGGGGTGGAGCCGTGGTCGACAACAGGGGGGCGCCGGCGGCCACCAGGAGCAGCGGCAGCCCGCCCACCAGCATGTGCCAGCCGGTTACCGCCAGCGGGTCGCTGTGCCGGGTGGCAAAGCGGCAGAGCACGGTGCCCACGGCCATCGCCGCGGCCGCCCCCAGCATCCACAGCTCGCCGTGGCTCCAGGCCTCGGCTCCTAGGGCCTCCGGCCCCTCCAGCCACCAGTGGCGCAGGAGTGGGGCCGGCAGCCCGAGGCAAACGATGCCCAGCAGGCCCACGAGCAACCCCAGCCAGCCCACTGGATTGATCGCTTCAGCGAACAGCCAGCGGGCCAGCAGGGCCACCAGCAGCGGCTGGGAATCAATCAGTACCGAACCCAGGCCGGCGCCGGTCTGGCCCAGCCCCCGGGCCAGCAAGCCCTGAAACAGGGTGGCGTCGACCAGGGCGAAGAGCAGCAACCACGGTCGATCGGCCCGGGCCACCGCCAGGGACCGGCCCAGCCAGCGGGCCACCACCAGCAGCACCAACCCTGCCGGCAGGAGCCGCAGGCTGGCCACGGTGAGTGGGCCGGCCCCATCGAGCAGCGGGCGCATCGCCGCCATGGCCGTGCCCCACAGGGCAAAGGGCAGCAGCATCAGCAGCCAGCGAAGCGGAGGAGGCACAGAGAACGCCGACGGAATGGAGCCATCGTTGCGCCTCTTTTTAAGATCCGGTGACTTCCATTCCACCGCGAGCCGCTCAATGCCCTGGCCCTGGCGCCGCAAGGCCAAACGCACCCTGGCCCGGATCGCCATCGAGGGGCCGATCGCCGGGGCCACCCGCGAACGGGTGCTCAAGGCGATCGATCAGGTGCAGCGGCGGGAATGCCCGGCCCTGCTGCTGCGCATCGACAGCCCCGGGGGCACCGTGGGCGACAGTCAGGAGATCCACGCCGCTCTGCTGCGGCTGCGGCAGCAGGGCTGCCGTGTGGTGGCGAGCTTTGGCAACATCTCCGCTTCCGGTGGGGTGTATGTGGGCGTGGCCGCCGAGAGGATTGTGGCCAACCCTGGCACGATCACTGGTTCGATCGGGGTGATCCTGCGGGGCAACAATCTGTCGCGCCTGCTGGAGCGCGTCGGCATCCGGTTTGAAACGGTCAAGAGCGGTCTGTACAAAGACATCCTGTCTCCCGATCGGGCCCTCTCCGACGACGAGCGTCAGCTGCTCCAGGACCTGATCGATGCCAGCTATGCCCAGTTTGTGGCGGCGGTGGCCGAGGGCCGGGGTCTCTCGCAGGAGGCGGTACGGGCGTTTGCCGACGGCCGGGTGTTCACCGGTGCCCAGGCCAGGGACCTGGGCCTGGTGGATGCCCTGGGCGATGAGGATGCGGCTCGGCGCCTGGCCGCTGAGCTGGCGGGGCTCGATCCCGACCGTTGTCGCCCCACCACCTTCGGCAAGCTCCGCAAGCCGCGGCTGCCTCTGCTGCCCGGGAGTCGGTTGCTGGCCCGCCTGCTGCAGGGTCTGGAGTTGGAGCTGGCCTGGACTGGCCAGCCCCTGTGGTTGCACCGCCCATGAACGGCTCCATCACCATGGATCCTTCTCTCGCCCTGAGAGCCCTGCGGGGCGCCACCACCGCCAGTGCCAATACCGGAGAGGCGATCGCCGAAGCCGTGGCCGAACTGATCGATGCCCTGATGGCCCACAACCGCTTGGAGGGCGGGCGGGTGCTGTCGGTCACCTTCTCGGTGACGGCTGATCTCAACGCCTGTTTCCCCGCCGCCATCGCCCGCCGTCGACCCGGCTGGGACACGGTGGCCCTGCTCGATTGCCAGCAGATGGCCGTGGCCGGCGATCTGCCCCGTTGCATTCGCCTCCTGGCCCATGCCTGGATGGCTTCCGACCGGGCGCCGGTGCATCCCTATCTGCGCGAGGCGGCGCGGCTGCGCCCCGATCGGGCTGGCCCCGCCCCAACCAGCTTCCCGGCCGACCACTAGGGACACAGCCAACCGCCTGGCCTTTGGAGAATCTGAGATTATCTCCCTTCCGCCATGGCAATGCCGCTGGCACCGTTCCGCCGCGCCGCTCTGGCCGGTGCGTTGTTGACCTCCCTGGGCGTCGGCCTGGCCCCGGCAACCTTGGGTCCGCGCCCCGCCACCGCCCAGGGCACGTCGGGTCTGATGGAATTCCGTTGGGATAACACCAAGGACTACCGACGGCTCTATTTCTTCATTACGGAAACCGTGCGCTCCAAGCGCTCCGATTACTACTTGATCCTGCGGCCCAAAGACCTCAAGACCGCCATGCTCAAGCTGAGCGTAAGGATCCCCAGCCACTTCGACAGCACGATTGATCCCAAGCAGGTGCAACTCTGCTATATGAAAGAAGGAGGCATGACCAGCCGCACCCGCTGCAAAGAAAGGATTCCGGCGACGGTAGAGGTGGCTGAAAATGGCGGTGGACTCGACATCTTTCCCGACCAGCCAGTGCCCGCCGGCCGCACCGTGGGGGTCTTCATGACGCTGTTCAACCCCAGCAACATCGGCATGTATCAGTTTAATGCGCTGGTGCAGGCCCCGGGCGATGTGCCGATGGCTGGTTATGTGGGCAGCTGGCTGATCCAGATCGACGCCACCAACAACTGACCAGCGCGGCCACGCTGCCTGATAACTTGGATGGCCTGAGGAATCGATGAGCAGGCAGCTCCCATGACCAAGCGCACCCTGGAAGGAACGAGTCGTAAGCGCAAGCGGGTGTCGGGCTTCAGGGTGCGCATGCGCACCCACACGGGCCGCCGCGTGATCCGCGCCCGCCGCCGCCGTGGCCGGGCTCGCCTAGCTGTCTGACCCGCTCCTGCTTCCGCCTACCGGCCAGCCTGAGCTCCATGGCCCTGCCCCAGCGCCACCGTCTCAAGGGTCGGCGGGTGTTTGATCGCCTGTATCAGCGGGGCCAGAGGCTCCACAGCCCCCTGCTCACCTTGCGCTGGCTGCCGGCCGAGCCGCAGGTCTTGCCGCCACCCCTCAAGCGACAACCCGAGAGCCCCTGGCGCTGCGGCCTGGTGATCAGCGCCAAGGTCAGCAAACGAGCGGTGCAGCGCAATCGCCTGCGGCGTCGGTTTCAGGAGCTGCTGCGTCGCCAGCCGCCGGTTGGGGTTGCACCTCTGTGGCTGTTGATCAGCCTCAAGCCCGGCTGTGCCGAGGCCGATCCGGGCGTCCTGCTGGGAGAATGCACAGATCTTCTGCGCCAGGCCGGTCTGCTGTCATGAGCGATCCCATCGCGTCCACCACAGTCACGCCGATCGAAGAAACCGTGTTCTACGAAGGGGGGCCAGCCAAAGGCGACCTCCTGGTCAACCTGATCTTCGGTCTCACGCTCTTCGGGATTCCCTTCGCTGTAGGAGCGATCGTGCGGGCGCTCTGGCTGCGCTTTCGCATCACCAGCCGGCGCATCAGCGTGAGTGGTGGCTGGCTTGGTCGCGACCGCACCCAGGTGGTGTACAGCCAGATCCGCGAGGTGCGGTCTGTGCCGCGCGGTTTCGGCGCCTGGGGCGACATGGTGCTGGTGCTCTCCGATGGCGCCAGGCTGGAAATGCGTGCTGTGCCCCGGTTTCGCGAGCTGGAGGCGTTCATCGAAGAGCGTCGCGCCGGCCGTGCCGACGCTCGCCCCGCCGGATTCGCCGCCTGATCGGCCTGCCATCCGGCACACTGGCAGCCGGACCCTTTCTCTCCCACCCGTCTTCCGCCGTGATCGGCTACATCTCCGACAACCTGCTGCTCCCGATCCTCGACTTCTTCTACGGATTGGTGCCGAGCTACGGGCTGGCGATCATCGCCCTCACGGTGGTCATCCGGCTGGCGCTCTTCCCCCTGAGCGCTGGCTCGATCCGCAGCGCTCGCCGCATGCGCATCGCCCAGCCGGTGATGCAGAAGCGCCAGGCCGAGATCCGTGCCAAATATGCCAGCAACCCCCAGAAGCAACAGGAGGAGCTGGGCAAACTGATGCAGGAGTTCGGCAGCCCTCTGGCCGGCTGTCTGCCGCTGCTGGTGCAGATGCCGATCCTCTTCGCCCTGTTTGCCACCCTGCGCGGTTCACCCTTCGCCGATGTGCCGTACACCTTCAACGTCAAGGTGCTGCCGGCTGATCAGATTGCGGCGCTGGAGCGCAAGCCGTTTAACACGCCCAGCCATTCGATCTTCTTCACGAGCACCCGTCATGTTCCGGTGATCGGAAGCATTGAGCAAGGCAACCGGCTTGGGGTCGGCGAGACCGTGACCCCCTCCCTCCATACGCGAGAGGGGGGCAGCTACGCCTCGGTGCTCGACGGCGTTGACGATCCGGCTTCCCTGACGCCCAGCTGGAGTGTCACCAAGGGCGAGGGTGTGGTGTCTGTGGCCAGCGACGGCACGATCACGGCCCTGGCTCCTGGTGATGCCACGGTGGAAGCCAAGATTCCTGGTCTGGCTGCTCGCACCGGATTCCTCTTCATCCAAGCGCTCGGTCAGGTCGGCTTCATGGTGGATGGCCAGGTCAACTGGGATGTGGCGATTCTGGTGGCCGCCTTCGGCGCCACCCTGTTCGTGTCGCAGATTCTCTCCGGCATGGGCATGCCCCCCAATCCCCAGCAGGCCACTGCCAACAAGATCACGCCGGTGATGATCACGGCCATGTTCCTCTTCTTCCCGCTGCCGGCAGGGGTGCTCCTCTATATGGTGGTGGCCAATGTCTTCCAGGCCCTGCAAACCTGGCTGCTCACCCGCGAGGCCCTGCCCGACAATCTGCAGACGATTCTCGATCAGCAGCTTGCCGCCGCCGCCACCGTGACCGTGACACCCGCTGGAGACAACGGCAACCGGCTGCCTTTTGAGCCCAAAGGGCGCAAGTGATCCTGCCGTGAGCCCTGTCCAGATCACCGGCCCTCTGGCTCCCATCAGCCTCACGGCCCTCGGCCGCTATGCCGATGGTGTGATCTGGCAGGTGGATCAGGCCATTAGCGGCCTGACCAGCCTGACGCCTGTGCGCGGATCCCTGATCGCTCGCCATCGCGGCAACGTGGTGGAGGTGGAGGGCCAGGCCACCGCCATCGTGACCCTTAGCTGCGACCGGTGTCTGCAGCACTACAACCAGGGCTTGCGGGTGCAACAGCAGGAACAGCTCGAGATCGCCACGGCTGTGCTAGCCGCGGCAACCGTGGAGCAGGCCCCTGATGAGCTGCTGGATCCCCGGGGCAGCTTTGATCCAGAGCGCTGGCTGTTTGAGCACCTGAGCCTGCAGCACCCCACCGTGAACCGCTGCGGCCGCGACTGCCCCGGTCCCCCCCGTTGGGGCGATGCGGGAGACCCCAGCGACCCCCGCTGGGCAGCCCTGGCCCGTCTGCGTTCTTCGTGAGCCGGCCATGACCCGCGGTTTCACCGATCAGCTCGACCTGCTGATCCGTTCGCGCACTCCGATCCTCTGGATTCGCAGCCTGGAGGAGGAACGGGTGGAGCGGCTGTTGGAGCAGGTGTGCCGTCGGCTGGGGGGGCGGCCCCTGTTGCGTTGGGACTTTGTGGCAGGCCTCGACGGCGCTCCCAACCGCAGCGGTGAAGCGGTGCGCAATCCGATGGCGGCCCTTGATGCGCTGGCCGCGGCGCCTCCCGATCCCGGCTTGGTGTTGTTGCTGCGCGATTTCCACCGCTACGTGGATGATGCCGGCATCTGCCGCCGCTTGCGCAATCTGGCCGCCAGCCTCCGCCAGGTGCCCCACACCCTGGTGATCAGTGCGCCCGATAGCCCGTTGCCCCGTGAGCTGGAGGAATCGATCACCCTCCTCGATCTCCCCTTGCCGGATGCCGAAGAGATCGGCAGCCTGCTGGGTTCCATCGCCGCTGCCTGCGGCGAGCCCCTGGAGCCGGCGGTGTTGGCCCAGCTCACCGATGCTTGCCATGGCTTGAGCGAGCAGCGGGTGCGCCAGTTAGCCGCCCGGGCGCTGGCCCGTCGCGGCCGGCTGAGCAATGAAGACCTGGCGGAGGTGCTGGAGGAAAAACGCCAGGCCATTGCCCGCAGCGAGCTGCTGGAGTATTGCCCCAGCGAGGCCACCCCTGCTGACATCGGCGGCCTCGACGCCCTCAAGCACTGGCTGGATCAGCGGCATCGCGCCTTCAGTGCGGAGGCCCAGCGCTTTGGTTTGCCGCTGCCCCGCGGTGTGCTGCTGGTGGGTCCCCAGGGCACGGGCAAAAGCCTGACGGCCAAGGCGATCGCCCACAGCTGGGGCATGCCGCTGCTGCGGCTGGATGTGGGTCGCTTGTTTGCCGGTTTGGTGGGGGCGAGTGAGGCTCGCACCCGCGACATGATTCAGCGGGCCGAGGCGATGGCCCCGTGCGTGCTTTGGATCGATGAGATCGACAAAGGGTTCGGGGGTGATGGCCGCAGCGACGGTGGTACCAGCCAGCGGGTGTTGGCCAGTGTGCTCACCTGGATGGCGGAAAAAAGCAGCGCCGTGTTTGTGGTGGCCACCGCCAATGCCGTGGAGCGGTTGCCCGCCGAGCTTCTGCGCAAAGGGCGCTTCGATGAGATCTTCCTTCTCGACCTGCCAGACGCCCTCGAGCGTCGAGCGATCCTCGACCTGCAGCTGCGTCGCCGTCGACCTCGCCACACCATCCCGCTGGAGGTGCTGGTGGATCGAACGGCCGGGTTTTCCGGAGCCGAGTTGGAGCAGACGGTGATCGAGGCGATGCATCTGGCCTTCGGCGCCGGTCGCGATATCGCCGAGGCCGATCTGATCGCGGCCGCCAGCCAGGTGGTGCCCCTCTCGCGCACCGCCAGGGAGCAGCTGGAAACGCTTCAGGCCTGGGCCCGGGGCGGCCGCGCCCGTCCCGCCTCCACGCCCGGGGGCCGGCTTGGCGCATTGCAGGACGTAACGAACTCCGACGCTGGGTAACAGGCCGCAGGTCCCCCGGTGACGCAGCCTGAGAGCGTTCCTACGGTCGCGGCAGCCACTGTTGTGCCGATGCTGCCCAGCCCCTCCCCCCGCTCAGGCGGCGAACTCACCACCCAGCTGGCGGTGGCCGCCATCGGTGCCGGTCTGGTGACCAGCGTGGCCGTGGCCCAGGGACAAAACCCCTTGACCGCGCTTGGAATCACGCTGTTTTCAGCCGTGGCTGCCGTGATGGTGGGCCAGGTGCTCTGACGTAGATGTGCAGGTTCCAGCAGGGTTTGCGGCTTCAGGCAGAAAACGCTGTTCCAACTGGCCCTGTTCCGCGGAAACGGCGCTTCTGGCCGCCACTCTGGGCCCAGTTGCGCTGCCCAGGGCTACACCATGCTCAACCCCCGCCAATGGTCTCGTCAGGCTCTGACCACCCTGCTGGGTGTCCCACTGCTGGTGCTATCAGGGCAACCGACTCAAGCCAACGAGGCCTCACCCTGGGCCGGCACTGTTGAACTCTACGGGTTCGCCCCGTGGGTGAACCTTTCCACCACGGTGCGGGGCTTTGAAGTCGACACCGATCTCACCCCAGCACAGGTGTTTGATGTTCTCCAATTCGCGGCCAGCGGCCGCGCCAGCCTGGAGCATGAGCGCTTGGGGGTGATGGTGGATGCGGCCTACACCCGCCTGGGTGCGGAGCGATCGGCCAGCACCCCCCGCGGCCTTCTCAAAGGGTCGGCGGAGGTGACCAGCATCAATGGGTTGTATGACCTGGCCCTGCGGTACCGCTTCGGTGCCAGAGAATCGGTCAAAGGGGTGCCTGGTCGCTGGTGGATCATCCCCTATGCCGGATTGCGGGTGGTGCAGGCTCGCTTGGATGTGAGCGCCCAGCTCCAGGGCCAGGGGCCCCTGGGGCTGCGTTTTGAACGCGACCGCACGCTGGAACGCACCTGGACCCAACCCCTGATCGGCACCCAGGCCTCCGTGTTTGTGACTCCGGGGCTGCGCCTGTTTGCCCGCGGTGACCTGGGGGGATTCGGCCTTGCGGGTGACCGCGACCTGAGTGGCAACGCCCAGGCCGGTGTCGGTATCGCCCTGGGCAACAGCACCGAACTGACAGCTTCTTGGCGCTATCTGGGTCTGGCCTGGAGCAATGGTGCTGAGCGCAGCACCGGGTTCACCAGCGACCAGAACGGCATGGAACTCGGTCTCAAGGTTGTGTTCTGACGCCGCGCTGGGTGGACGCTAGTAGGCGCAACCCTTCGCGCAACAGCTCCGATGGCCGTACGCCGTGCAAGGCATGAAAATCACGACTGAACTGGGAGGTGTAGCGGTAGCCCATGGCCACCGCTACACCAGCCACCGTGTCGCCCGGCCTCGGGTCGAGCAGCCGCATGCGGGCCTTGCTCAAGCGACGCTGGCGGATCCACTGCATCGGTGAGCAGCCGTAGCGCTCATGGAAGATGTTGCGCAGGCTCCGGTGTGAATACCCGCTGCGGGCCGCCAGGTCGGCCAGCTGCAACGTTTGATCCAGGCGTTCATCGATCCAGGCCAAAAGATCGTCCACGATGGCGGCCCTGCCCAACGCTGGCGCGGTCGTGGTGGTGCGGCCGGGTTCGATCAGGTCGCGGCAGAGCACCATGGCCAGAAGCCGCTGAATGATGCGATCGGTGCCCAGCTGGGCCAGCAGCTGGGGGGCGAGGGGGGGCTGATGACCCAGCCCCAGCATCTGCACCATGCTCAGCACCAGTTCCCGCTCGGGGCTGAAGCGGGGCTGCAGCAGGGTCATCTGCTGCAGTCGCCGCCGCATCTTGGCCGGTGGCACGCGGTGTTGGGCCAGCTCCAGGGCCAACTGGCAGAGGCGGTCCCCGTCGAGATGCACGCGCCAGCCGGAGAAGCCGGAGGTGCGCACCAACGGCTCTCCTCCCGCCGGCAGGTAAAGGAGGTCGAAGGGGGGCCGCAGGATCGGCTCCACGGTGCCCAGCGAGACCAGCAAGGGCTGGACGCCGGTAGGGATCATCACCGCAACCCCGGCGGAGGGAGTGGCTGCCCGGCTGTGCCAGCCGTGGCTGATGTGGAGATCACCAATTTGCCAGCGCTCCGGTTCACTGGTGGCCACCGTGGAGATGGTCATGGGCTCAGGACCCTCCGACGACGGCGGTCATCTTGTCGAGCACCTGCTGAACGGAGAAGCTGGCCGCTTTCTGGCGCTGCGGGAACTCCTGGAAAGTGGCCAGAAACTGGCCCACAAACATTTGGGCTGGCACCAGCAGGAAGATGTGGTCAAACATCCAATCCCAGTAGGTATTGGAGGTCACGTCGGCCCGCTCGTAGGGGTCGGTGAGCAGGTTGAAAACTTTCGGCACGCGCAGCTGCACGAAGGGCTCGGCCCAGATCTGGCACGTGCCCTGCACCCGCTGCTCCGCAAACACAAATTTCCAGTTGTCGTAGCGCAAACCAGTGAGGTCTCCGTCATCAGAAAAGTAGAAGAACTCTTTGCGGGGACTGCGATCGGCCTTGCCCGTCCAGTAATCGAGCATATTGTAGCCATCAAGGTGAATCTTGAAGGTTTTGTCGCCGACGACATAGCCTGTTTTCAACTTCTCCTTGATGTCGGGCTCACCGGCAGCGGCCAGCAGGGTAGGCAGCCAGTCGAGATGGCTGACGATGCCGGTGTAGAGCGTGCCTGGTTGGATTTGGCCAGGCCAGCGAACCAGTGCTGGCACCCGGTAGGCCCCTTCCCAATTGCTGTTTTTTTCATTGCGGAAGGGGGTCATGCCTGCATCGGGCCAGCTGTTCATATGGGGCCCGTTGTCGGTGCTGTACATCACGATGGTGTCATCAGTGATACCCAACTCATCCAGTAGATTGAGCATTTCGCCGATGCATTCGTCGTGATAAATCATCACATCGTGGTACTCCGACTGCCAGCGTCCGCTACGGCCCACGTCCTGGGGCCTGGCGTAAGTGCGGAAGTGCATATGAGTGGTGTTAAACCACACAAAAAATGGCTCTCCTGAGGCGACGGCGTCGCGGATGAATCGCTTCGCCTCAACCATGAATTCATCGTCGGCCGTCTGCATGCGCTTGCGCGTCAGCGGGCCGGTATTTTCAATCCGTTGCGTGCCGTCGGGATTGGCCCAGCAGTGCAGCACGCCGCGGGGTCCGAATCGCTCTCGAAAATTGGGAAAATCCTCTGCCGTTGGATAGTCGCGTAGTTCCGGTTCTTCTTCGGCATTCAGATGGTAGAGATTGCCAAAGAATTCGTCGAACCCATGCATCGTCGGCAAGTGTTCATCGCGATCGCCGAAGTGATTCTTGCCGAATTGTCCGGTTCGGTAACCCTGGGGTTTCAGTAATTCGGCAATGGTGGGATCCTCGGCTCTGTACCCCAGTTCCGCTCCCGGCAGCCCCACCTTGCTCAGCCCGGTGCGGTAAACGCTTTGTCCGCTGATGAAGGCGGCCCGCCCGGCGGTGCAGCTCTGCTCGGCGTAGTAGTGGATGAAGCGGCCGCCTTCGCGAGCCACCCGGTCGATGTTGGGGGTTTGATACCCCATCAGTCCATCGCTGTAGCAGCTCAGATTGCTTTGGCCGATGTCGTCACCCCAAAGGATCAGGATGTTGGGTTTGCCGTTGGGCATGGTGGGGTCGGGTCAGGTAAGGGACTGACTGGACGCCCCCGAGGTAGAGGGCTCCAAGACCCCTACGCTGACAAGCGTGAGACCCTGGCGCCACTCAAAAAGTGCAGCCTTTCGTGATCCCCGAGGGCCCGACCCCCTTCCACTGCGTGGAGCAGATGCGCATGGCCATCGCCGCCGCTGGTCTGCCGCTGCAGATCACGCAGCTGGCCGGTGGACGCCTGCAGAGTGACCTTCAGATCTTGCCCCTGGGAACGCTGCGGTTGCTTCGGGTGCGGCTGGATCGGCCGGTGCACGTCAGGGGTACCAAAAATCCGGCCCTGCAGCTGGTCTGTCTCAGTCTTGCCCCCTCGAGCCGGCTCCCCTCCCTCCGCTCCCATGGCCACCTGCTGGCACCCACGGCGTTCTGTGGTCTGGCGGCCGAGGGTGAGGTGCACATCACCCTGCCGGCGGGAGCCTCCGTGGGCCTGTTGATGATCGAGCGTGAGGTGTTTCGTCGTAGCTGCCTTGAACTCGGCTGCGAGGCCTTGGCTGCAGACCGCTTCGCTGGCAACTGCCTCACGATTGATGGCCGCCGGTTTGAGGGGGTGCGCCGGGTGCTGTTGGCTGCGTTGGCAAGCCGGCCAGTGGGTGCCAGCGCCCAGCTGGTGGCCGATGATCTGATGCCCTTGCTGCTGGAGGCCTTGATCCATGCCACGCAGGGGGCTCACACCCTGTTGCGGCCTCCGGCTCGCATTGCGGTGGTGATGGAGGCCCAGCGCTGGATGGAACACCATCCAGGCCAACCCCTCAGCCTCAGCGATCTCTGCCAACGGGTGCATGTGAGTCGCCGGAGTCTCATTCAGGGCTTCCGAGACCATCTCGGCATGGGGCCGATTGCGTTTCTGCGGCTGCAGCGGCTGCACGCCGTGCGCCAGGAGCTGTTACTGGCCGATCCTCAGAGGGCAACGGTGTTTGATGTGGCCTCCCGCTACGGCTTTCACAACCACGGCCACTTTGCGGCGGCTTACCGCCATCTGTTCGGCGAACCACCCGCTGCCACTTTGCGGCTGGCGAGCGGCCAAGGTGGGATCTCTCAGCCCACTCCTCGATGACCACCGGCTCCTCCGAAGCCGTCGCCTCTGCCCACGGTGCCGCGGCTTTGCGCCGGCAGATGCCAGCCCTCGCCAACAAGACCTATTTCAATTACGGCGGTCAGGGCCCGCTGCCTCTCTCGTCTCTCGCTGCCATGACCGCCAGCTGGCAGCGGATTCAGGAGCTCGGACCGTTCACGGACGCGGTATGGCCTTTTGTGGGTCAGCTGGGGGCCCGCCTCCGGGGTCGGCTCGCCTCCTGGTTGGGCGTGGAGCCCGAGCGGATCGCCTTCACGGAAAACGTGACCAGCGGTTGTGTGCTGCCTCTCTGGGGCCTGCCCTGGCAACCCGGCGATGAACTGCTGCTGGGTGATGCGGAGCATCCGGGAGTGGTGGCCGCCTGCCGCGAACTGGCGCGACGCCACAGCCTCAGCCTCGCCACCCTGCCGGTGGCCCAGCTGCGCGGCTGCGCCGAAACCGCCCAGCCAGAGGTGCTGGAGTGCCTGGAACGCACCCTCACCCCGCGCACCCGCCTGGTGGTGCTCTCCCATCTCCTCTGGAACACGGGCCAGCGGATGCCGATTGAGGCGGTGGCCGGGCGTTTGGCCCAGCATCCGCGCCATCCCTGGCTCCTGGTGGATGGGGCCCAGAGCCTCGGAAGCCTGGTGCTTGACGGTGCCGCTGCTGCCGCCGATATCTATGCCTGCACGGGGCACAAGTGGTGCTGCGGCCCGGAGGGCCTGGGAGCGGTGGCTGTTTCGCCCAGACTGCTGCAGGAGGCCAGCCCCACCCTGATCGGTTGGCGCAGCCTGCGCGATGAGGGCCAGGGTGCCAGTGCCTTCCATCGCGATGCCCGCCGTTTCGAGGTGGCCACCTCCTGTGTGCCCCTGATGGCGGGGCTTGAGCAGTCGCTGCAACTGCTGGAGGAGGTGGGCTCGGCTGCCGCGCGAGCAGGGCGGATCCGCGGGCTCAGCCAGCGGCTGTGGCGAGGCCTTCAGGGGATCGTCGGCATCCACACCCTGCTGCTGGAGCCACCGCCGGCGGGGCTCGTGAGCTTCCAGCTGGATCGCCTGGAGCCGGCCTCCCTGGTCTCCCACCTCGGCGAGCAAACCATCTGGTTGCGCAGCCTCGACGAGCCCGCCTGTGTGCGGGCCTGTACCCATGTCACCACCACCGAAGCAGAAGTGGATCGTTTGTTGGAGGCGCTCGCGGCTGTAGCCGATCCGCAGTGAAGCGTTCAGACTGGAAGGGTTAGCTGATCGCTACCGATGGCCCGCATTCTGCGTCTCCGTTCCATTGTTTTGGCTGCCTGCGCGGCTGGCTCGATCGCCGTGTTGACCGCTGGAGGCGCCCAGGCCTCTCCCACCGCGGAGGGCACCAAAGCGCCCGGAACAGCTAAAGAATCGCCCTATTCCTCGGCCAAGGATGAGACCAACGATGGGGCTGGGCAGACAGAGGCCGGCACTCCCACCGATAAGTTGGGGGGCACCAAGGCCGCCGGCAGTGCGAAGGAGTCTCCCTATGCCGCCGCCAAGGATGAAAACACTGCCGCGTTAGAGCCCACCCTGGGCAAGTTGTGGGGTCTGGTGCTGCCGGTGGCTCTGGCCGCCGGCAGCTACGCGTTTCTCCGTCAACGGGAACGGGCTGGAGAGGGCTGAGCCCTTCAGCCCTCTCCAGCCTCCAGCAGGTGACGCTGCACCCAGCCGGCCAGCAGAGCGCCCACGATGGGAGCCAGCCAGAACAGCCAGAGCTGGGCCATCGCATCGCCGCCCACCCATACGGCCACGCCGGTGCTGCGGGCCGGATTGACCGAGGTGTTGGTCACGGGGATGCTGATCAGGTGGATCAACACGAGTGACAGGCCGATCGGTACGCCTGCCATCTCCTTGATGGCGTCTTTGTGGGTTACCCCCAAGATGATCAGCAGGAAGAGGAAGGTCATGACCAGTTCGGTGATCACAGCGGCCCAGAAGCCATAGGCACCGGGGGAATGGGCGCCAAAGCCGTTGGTGGCCAGTGGGTTGCTGCCACTGAGCTCGAAGCCTTTGCGGCCGCTGGCGATGGCGTAGATCAGGCCGCCTGCCACGATCGCTCCGAGCACCTGGGCCACGATGTAGGCCAGCAGCTGGGAGCCGGGAAAGCGCCCGCTGGCCCAGAGGCCGAAGCTCACGGCTGGGTTGATGTGGCAACCGGAGATGCGGCCGATCGTGTAGGCCATCGTGAGGAGGGTGAGACCGAAGGCCAGGGATACGCCGAGGAAGCCCAGGCCCAGCGGATTGGAATCGGCCTGGGCGTAGGGAAACACCGCTGCCAGCACCGCGCTGCCACAGCCTCCCAGCACCAGCCAGAAGGTGCCGATGAATTCAGCAAGAAACTTCTTGGACAAGGGAATTGGAGCGGCCATTCAGGCAAAGGTCAAAGCGACCGAATGTAACGTGACTGTCAAGTCCAGCTGTGGTGCTGATCCGCGCCACGCCGCCAGCAACCCTGGGTCCTTAAGTCTGGCCACCACTGCCCTGGGGGATGATCGCGGCCATCTCGAGGCTCACCTTCGGGCCAAAAAAATCGGAAGCGCTAGGGGGTTGTGTTGCCATCCCCGCACGGATGAATACGTTGTCATCAGGGTGGAGAGCCGACCGGAAGCCCGCCCGCGGATGGTTGCCATGAGCCTGCTGCGAAAGTTGGGGCTGAAGGCCCTGATCGCCCTCCCGGTCGCCTGGGCGGTGGGGTTGGCTCCACCACCCGCGGATGCCAGGCCGGCCGGCCCCCTGAGGCCTCTGTTGAACCGGCCGGTGAGCCCCTGGTGGCTGATGGCGCCGGCCGCCGGTCTGATGGTCTGGGGTCTGGGAGCTCAGGCCACTCTCGCCCGTAGCGCTTTCTCCGCCTCCACGCGGTCGTCGAAAGGCACCTTGTTGGTTCCGAGGATCTGATAGTCCTCATGGCCTTTGCCAGCGATCAGCACCAGATCGTTGGGTTCGGCCGCAGCGATGGCGGCCGCGATCGCCGCGGCCCGGTCGGCCTCCACCACCATGGCTGTACCGGCCGGGATGCCGGCCACGATGTCGTCGAGGATGCCCTCCGGGTTTTCCGTGCGCGGGTTATCCGAGGTCACCACCACCTGATCGGCAAGCCGGGCGGCAATCTCCCCCATCAGCGGCCGCTTGCTGCGGTCGCGGTCGCCGCCACAGCCGAACACGCAGATCAGCCGGCCGCGGCTGAAGGGACGGCAGGCGGCCAGGGCACTTTGCAGGCCATCGGGGGTGTGGGCGTAATCCACGAGCACTGCAGGGGCCGGCTCGGCGCCTGGAGCCCGTACGCGCTCCATCCGTCCGGGGACACCGCGGAAGCTGGTGAGCCCCTCTAGCAGCATCGTGACAGGGATGTCTTGCTGCAACAGCACACCCACAGCCTCAAGCAGATTCATCAGGTTGAAGCAGCCCAGCAGCGGGGAGTGGAAGCGGCCGCTGCCAGCCGGGCTCACCAGCAGGCCACGCACGCCGTCGGCCCCCATGCTCACGTCGTCGATGCGCAGATCGGCCTTGGGATCGTCTAGGGAGGCCCGCCAGCAGGGCACGCTGTCGGCCAGTCGGCGGCCCCATGGGTCGTCGATGTTGACCACGGCCCTACCGGCCAGCAAGGGCTCGGCAAACAGCCTCGCCTTGGCGGCGAAGTATGCCTCCATGGAGGGGTGATAGTCGAGATGGTCCTGGGTGAGGTTGGTGAAGACAGCGCCGGCGAAGCGGCAGCCAGCCACCCGCGCCTGGTCGAGGGCATGGGAGCTCACCTCCATGGCACCGATGGCGGCGCCAGCCTCCACCGCCTGGGCCAGCTGGGCCTGCAGCACATCGGCGAAGGCCGTGGTGTGTTGCGCTGTCACGGCCTGGCCCGGCCAGCGGTTCACCAGGGTGCCGAAGAGAGCCGCGGGCCGGCCTGCGGCTTGGGCCAGGTGTTCGATCAGGTGGGTGGTGGTGGTTTTGCCATTGGTGCCGGTCACCCCGATCAGGCGGAACCGGTTGCTGGGGTGCTGCCAAAACTCGGCGGCCAGGCGGCCTGCCAGCTCCGCCACCGGTTCGTTGACCACAAGCACCGGCTGATCGGGGCCGGGCGGCTCGGCGGCGGCCGCCTCGGGCCCGATCACAGCCAACACCGCCCCATCGGCCAGGGCCTGGGGCCAGAAACGGCCCCCATCGACCCGTTCGCCTGGCAACCCCACAAAGAGCGTGCCGGCGCCGACCCGGCGCGAATCACAGCTCACACCGCTCACCTCGGCATTGCTCACAGCAGCGCCCACCGGTAAACCCAAGCGCTGGAGGAGGGGATGGAGCAGCTGGGCCATGGCGGGCTCACGGGGTGGGGCCTGTTCTAGGCGGTGCGTCGCCGCTTGGCCAGCGCCGTGGCGCAGCAGCCATTGGCGCAGGCCTTCGCCTGTGAGCCGCGGCGGCACCCGCGGCAAATCGCGCCAGCCCGCATCGCTGGCCACTGCCAGCACCGGCACCTCCAGGCCATAGCGAGCCTGCAGGAGAGGATCGGCATCCACATCGAAGCGGCTGAGGGCAGGCGGCGGCTCCAGGCTGCGCAGCTTCTCCTCAAGCCCCTCGCATAGGCAGCAGCCCTGGCGCGTGAACAACCTTAATGATAGGGGCATGGCAAGCAGGCGGTCAGGGCACCGGATCGCAGCCGCAGGGGGTGAAGGGATGGCAGCGCAGCAACCGCTTCAGCGTCAGCCAGCCGCCCCGCCAGGCCCCATGGCGGGTGATCGCCTCCAGACCGTAGGCGCTGCAGCTGGGAATGAACCGGCAGCGGGGCCCCAGCAGCGGCGACAGCCAGCGCCGGTAGACGGTGATCAGCCCGAGCAGCAGCACCGCCAGGCCCCCGGGGGGTGGCGGCTCGGCGGGCGCCGGCCTTGGGCACAGGCCAAGGTGTGTCGGACCGACCGATAGGATGGCTCGCTGGCGCGCCAAGGACGGGTTGCTGAGGAGTTCCTCCAGCATGGCCCGGCCGCCGGCCCGCCGCTTCCCCTGATGGTGTCAACCTTATGTCCCGCTACCGCGGCCCTCGTCTGAGGATCACGCGGCGCTTGGGAGACCTTCCCGGTCTCACCCGGAAGCCCGCCAAACGGGCCTATCCCCCCGGTCAGCACGGCCAAGCCCGGCGCAAGCGCTCTGAATACGCGATCCGTCTCGAAGAAAAGCAGAAGCTCCGCTTCAACTACGGCATCTCCGAACGCCAATTGGTGCGCTACGTGAAAAAAGCGCGTGCCATGGATGGCTCAACAGGCACCAACCTGCTGAAGCTGCTGGAGAATCGCCTCGACAACGTTTGTTTCCGCCTCGGCTTCGGACCCACGGTTCCCGGTGCTCGTCAGCTCGTGAATCATGGTCACATCACCGTGAATGGCCGGGTGGTTGATATCCCCAGCTATCAGTGCCGGGCTGGCGATGTGGTGGCAGTGCGCGAGCGCAAGGCCTCCAAGAAACTGGCCGAAGCCAATCTGGAATTCCCCGGTCTGGCCAATATTCCGCCCCATCTGGAACTCGACAAACCCAAGCTCACCGCGAAGGTGGGCGGCCGTTGTGAGCGCGAATGGGTTGCCCTGGAGATCAACGAACTGCTCGTGGTTGAGTTTTACAGCCGCAAGGTGTAATCCTGCCACCCAAATCTCAGGATGTTGGCCCCTGCCTCAGGGGCCTTTTTCATGGCCCGTGATGGCCTGGCAGCAGATCGGCCATCACGCCACGGCCGATGCGCAGCAGGGAGCGGCGTGCCAGCCCGCGAAACGACACCTGCCCAGCCAGCAAGCGCGCTGCCAGAGCGCTGGAGCGTGGGTGACGGATGCCGTAGCGATAGGTGAGGCGTGGCAGGCCGTAAAACAGCCGCGAGAGCCGCCGGGCCGCCTGGAAATCAGCGCCCAGAAGGGCTTGCACACGGCGGGTGTAGGAGTGGGTGTCGTGCTCGATCACGCACTGGGCCGCCAGCCGGCCGCTGCGGATGGCGTGATAGAGCCCATCGCCGAAGAGTGGATTGATCAGGCCGGCGGCATCACCCACCAGCAGCACGCGCCCATCCACGGTGTTCAGAGGTTCAGGGCCATCCCAGAAGGGCAGCGGATGGGCATGGGTGCGGAGCCCCGTCAGGCGCTCCTGTAGCCCCAGGCTGGCGGCATAGGCCTCGATGGCGCTGCGGATGCGCTGTCGCGCTCCTGCATCACGACGCACATCCCGCTCTCGGACGTTGCGCCCGCGGTAGAACAACCCGGCTCCGAGATTGATGTGGTCGGCTTTGGGAAAAGCCCAGGCGTAGCCATTGCGTAAGGCGCCGTACTCAAGATGGAGCGTGTCGTGCCGCAGCAGTGGATCGGCGGGATCCCATCGGTGGGGCACTTCCACCTCCAGGGCCAGAGCCACGCGCGGCGAGGGCCGCAGGCCCGTGAGGCGCGCCACCGGCCCATTGGCTCCATCGGCTCCGATCAGGTGGCTGGCCCGCAGCCGCAGCGCCTCCCGTTCACCCCGCTGGCGCACCTCCACCAGCACACCCCCATGGGTGGTTGCCGCATCGCGGTGCAGGCGTCGCAGCTCACATCCCTCCATGAGGGTGGCCCCGGCCGCCTGGGCTCCCCGCACCAGGGCCTGATCAAAGAGTGGTCGCTGCACCATCCAAAGCCCCTGGGCCGGATCGGCACTGATCTCCCCTTCGCAGGCCTCGCCGAAGTTCCAGGTGTGGCGCATGCGGGTAACCCGCCAGTCGCTCACCGCTTCCGGTGCCAGGGCCGCCAGCTCCTGGTCCACCGTGGCCGGCATCCCTCCGCCGCAGGGCTTATGACGCGGTAGGCGGTGCTTTTCCAGGAGCGTCACCCTGAGGCCTGCGGCGGCAGCGGTGGCGGCGGCAATGGCCCCGGCCGGTCCTGCTCCCACCACGATCAGATCCACAGGCTGCTCCGGCACCGTGTCTCAGCTCCCGATCAGGGTTTCCAGGGCGGCGGTCACATCGTCATGGCGCATCAGCGCCTCGCCCACCAGCACGGCATCGGCACCGGCGCCCATGGCCCGGTCGAGGTCGTGGCGGTTGAACAGGCCCGATTCGCTCACCAGCAGTGCCCCCCGCTGCCGCACCTGCCCCCCGAAGCGCTCCATCAGCGTCTCGGTGGTGGCCAGATCCACGGCAAAGCTGGTGAGGTCGCGATTGTTGATGCCGATCAGTCGCACGCCATCGAGGGCCAGCACCCGCTCCATCTCTTCGCCATCGTGCACCTCCACCAGCACCGCCAGCCCGAGCCCGGCCGCCACCTTGAGCAGATAGGCCAGATCCTGATCCGTGAGGATGGCGGCGATCAGCAGGGCGGCATCGGCACCGGCCGCCCGCGCCTGGTAGAGCTGGTAAGGGGTGAGGATGAAGTCTTTGCAGAGGAGGGGAAGATCCACCGCCTGTCGCACCTGCACCAGCACATCAAAGCTCCCCTGGAAAAACTCCCGGTCGGTGAGCACCGACAGGCAGCTGGCCCCACCGGCGGCATAGCCTCGAGCGATTGCTTTGGGGTTGAAGTGCTCCCGGATTACCCCCTTACTGGGGCTGGCTTTCTTGATCTCGGCGATCACCGCCGGTTTGAGACAGCACGCGCGTAAAGCCGCAACAAAATCGCGGCAGGGGGGAAGTTGGGCCACCTGGGCCTTGAGCTTCTCAAGACTCAGCCGCTCCCGGGCCGCCGCCACCTCACGATCCTTGGCCCACACGATCTGCTCGAGGATGTGGCGCGGTGCCTCCTCGGGATGGGGGATGCCGTACTCAAGGTGGGCCACCTTCACCGAGGGGTTGGGAGGCCTGCGGCGGATACGCAAGGACTGGAGGGGGTGGGACGGCCCGATCGTAGTGGGGCGGCTCAGGCCAGCTGGGCCACCGCCTGGCGGTATGCCACCTCCACCACCTCGCTGAGAGTGGGGTGGGTATGCACTTCGGTGACCAGTTGGCGCACGCTCTGGCGGCGGGCCACGGCGTTGGCGATCTCTTGAATCAGATCGGCGGCGTGGAGCCCGTAGAGGTGGGCGCCGAGCACCTCACCGGTGCCCTTGTGGAAGAGCAGCTTCATCAGGCCGTCGCTCTCCAGCTCGGCCAGGGCCTTGGAGTTGGCCTTGAAGTAGCTGCGCACCACCCCCAGCTCAAAACCCTCCTTGGCGGCCAGCTCCTTGGCCTCGGCTTCGCCCAACCCCACCGAGCTGATCTCCGGGTGGGTGAAGGTGGCGGCCGGGATCGAGCGGTAGTCGATCGTGCGGCTGTGGCCGAGAATGTTGTCCACCGCCACGGTGCCCTGGGCGGCGGCCGTGTGGGCCAGCATCATCTTGCCGGTCACATCACCCACGGCCCAGAGGTGGGGCACCACCGCGGCGCCGGGCTCGGTGCTGGCCAGCACGCGCATGCTGTCGTCCACGGGGATGAATCCCCGCTGGGTGCTCACCCCCACGCTGGCCAGGTTCAGATCGGCGCTCACCGGCACCCGGCCGGTGGCCACCAGCACCGCATCCACCTCCAGGGTCTCCACGGGCTCGCGAGTCTGCATGTCCACCAGCTCGATCTTCACCGGGCAGCCGGGGGTGACGGTTTTCGCCAGCACGCCGCTGCGGGCGTCGATGTCGCGGCCGTCGATCAGGTGGCGGGCCGCCACCTTGGCGATGTCGGGGTCAAAGGTGGGCATCACGCGATCGAGGGCCTCGATCATGGTCACCTCACAGCCCAGGGCGGTGTACACATCGGCAAACTCCAGGCCGATGTAACCGCTGCCGATGATAGCAATCCAGCGCGGCAGCCATTCCAGATGGATCGACTCGTCGCTGGTGAACACGGTGCGGCCGTCGGTGGTGATGCCAGGGGGCACAAAAGGATCCGATCCGGTGGCGAGAATCACCTCACGGGCGGTGTGCACCCGCTCGATGCCGCTCGCCTCGCGCACGGCCACCCGCTGCTGTCCGTCGAGTCGACCCTTGCCCCGCAGGATCACCGACCCCGAGCGCTCCAGGGTGCGGGTGAGGTTGGCCCGAATGGTGGCCACCAGCTGGGCGGCATGGTCGGCGATCTTCTGGCGCTCGAAGCGCACCGGCGCGGCGTGGATGCCGAAGCCGGCGAGATGCTCGGCATCGGCCAGCTCCCGCACCCGGCCGGCGGCCGCCAGTAAGGCCTTGGAGGGCACGCAACCGCGGTTCACGCAGGTGCCACCCATGTCTCGCGATTCCACGATCGCCACCGTGAGCCCGTGTTCAGCGGCGTGGCGCGCGGCGTCGAAGCCGCCGTAGCCGGCGCCGATCACGATCACATCGAAATCAAAGTCCACGCCGACCGAGGCAACCTGGGGGCATTGTCCCCCGCCGCCGGTCCGGCTCAGCCGGGAGTGTCGATCGCCGCTCCTCCCTGGAGCTGGCGCCACCGTTCCAGCAGCAG
>JAYKGR010000008.1:0-28507 GCA_035285645.1 Cyanobacteriota bacterium
ACATCGAAATCAAAGTCCACGCCGACCGAGGCAACCTGGGGGCATTGTCCCCCGCCGCCGGTCCGGCTCAGCCGGGAGTGTCGATCGCCGCTCCTCCCTGGAGCTGGCGCCACCGTTCCAGCAGCAGGGGTGCCGCCGCCACGGCCACGTTGAGCGATTCCACCGCCGGCGCGTGGGGGATGGTGACCGCCGCATCGGCCAGGGCTTGCAGCGGTTCTGCCAGCCCGGCCCCCTCGTTGCCGAGGAGCAGCAGCGTTGGGGCGCGCCAGTTGAGCTGCCAGTAAGGCCGCCCGCCCGCGGCTATGGCCGCCGCCACCTGCAGGCCGCAGGCACGGGCCTGCCGGAGCTGCTCCACCAACCCCTCCGACGAGAGGCGCCAGAGCGGCAGGGCCAGGGCGGCACCGGCGGAGGCGCGCAGCACCTTGGGCTGGTAGGGATCCGCCCCGTCGGCCAGCCACACCTGGTCCACCCCGGCGGCCAGGGCCGTACGCAACAGCGTGCCGAGGTTGCCGGGGTCCTGCAGTCGATCGAGGGCCAACACAAAATGGCTCGCCAGCGGCGCAGGGGGTGGCGGCGGCAGCGGCACGGTGAGCAGCACCCCGTCGGGATGCTGGGTGGTGGCGGCGGCAGCCAGTACGTCGTCGTGGGCGAGGCGCACGGCCACACCGGCCGGCAGCGCGGCCACGAGCGCGGGGTGCCGCTCCAGCCAACGCGGGGTGGCCAGCACCACACCTGGTCGCAACTGCAGCCGAAGCGCTTCCTGCATGAGGTGCGTGCCCTCCAGCAACAGCAGGCCCTGCTGCCGCCGTCCCCCGGCCTGATGCAGCGCCCGCAGCTGCAGCACCAAGGGATTGCGGCGGCTGGTCAGCAGGGATTCGGGCATGCCATCAAAAAACCCGGCCGCCTGAGGTCGATGTCTCAGCAGACCGGGACTGGTGATGCGGATGGGGAGACTTGAACTCCCACGACATTGCTGCCACTAGTACCTGAAACTAGCGCGTCTACCAATTCCGCCACATCCGCGGGCGTATCACCGGGCTAGCGCCCGCTGACCTCAGCACCTTAAACCATCGCCCCTTCCCAAGATCGAATCGACAAAATGGGGGTCTGATCTTGCTTTGAGACAGTTCGGCCAGCGGCTCCTAGACGCCCTGCGGTTTCGTTGTCAAGATGCGCGAGCCGGATGTGATGAAGGGGCTAGACTCAGATGACCACGCTCTCAAGGCCCCAGTCGTCCAACGGTGTGCTGGCCGAGGCGCCAGCCATTGTGGACCCTCGCCTTGAGGTGATCGGTGGACAGCGTCTTGCCGGTGAGATCCGCGTTAGCGGTGCCAAGAATTCAGCGCTGGTGTTGATGGCAGCCAGCTTGCTCACCCGCGATCCTCTGCGGCTGCGCAATGTGCCCCCACTCACCGACATCACCGCCATGGGGGAAATCCTGGCGGCCCTGGGCGTGCGCGTGATCCGTTCCGCTGACGCTGTCGACCTCGACGGCGACCAGATCAGCAAGTCGGCGCCGCCCTACGAATTGGTCAATTCCCTGCGGGCAAGTTTCTTTTGCATCGGGCCCCTGTTGGCCCGTCTCGGCGTGGCCCAGGTGCCGCTGCCCGGCGGCTGTCAGATCGGCTCACGGCCTGTGGTGGAGCATGTGCGGGGCCTGAAGGCCCTTGGTGCTCAGGTCACGATCGAGCACGGCGTGGTGACTGCGGTGGTGCCGGGTCGCGGCAGCCGGCTCACCGGTGGGCCCATCCATCTCGACTGCCCCAGCGTCGGCGCCACGGAAACCTTGATGATGGCCGCCACCTTGGCCGACGGCGAAACGGTGATTGAAAACGCCGCCCAGGAGCCTGAGGTGGTGGATCTGGCCTCGCTTCTGATCGCCATGGGGGCGCGGATCCGGGGTGCTGGATCTCCCACGATCACCATCGTGGGCGTTGACCGGTTGCATGGCGCCGATTACGCGGTGATTCCCGATCGCATCGAGGCCGGAACCTTCCTGCTGGCGGCTGCGATCACCCGTTCGGTGCTGAGGGTCACCCCCGTGATCACCGATCACCTCGGTGCCGTGCTTACCAAGTTGGAGGAGGCGGGTTGTCGTCTGGAGCACGACGGTGTCGGGCTCACCCTTCATGCCGATCGGATCCGGGCGGTGGATCTGCGCACCCAGCCTTTCCCCGGCTTTCCCACCGATCTCCAGGCCCCCTTCATGAGTTTGTTGACCACCGCCGAAGGCAGCAGCGTGGTGGTGGAGAAGATTTTTGAGAATCGGCTGCAGCACGTGGCTGAGCTGCAGCGCATGGGTGCCTCGATTCGACTGGAGGGCCCCACGGCCTTCATCGAAGGCGTCAGCCTGCTCAGCGGTGCTCCCGTTCAGGGCACCGATCTGCGGGCTTCCGCTGCCATGGTGCTGGCCGGCCTGGCCGCCGATGGCGTCACCACCGTGCGTGGCCTGGAATTTCTCGATCGCGGCTACGCCCAGATGGAGGGCAAGCTCAACGCGGTGGGGGCTCGGATCCGCCGGCTCTGTGGCGACGGCAACACCGTGGCCGCCACCCTCTCTGAGTCGATCGCCGCCTCGTAGGATCGGCGCTGAGGGAGCGTGCCGGAATTGGTAGACGGACTCGACTCAAAATCGAGCGCCTTCGGGCATGTGGGTTCGAGTCCCACCGCTCCCACTCCTGTGCTGCCATCACCGAGCGCCAGCGCGGTGATGGACACGTACGCCCGGTTTCCCCTGGAACTGGTGAAGGGTCGCGGCGTCTGGCTCTGGGATTCCGATGGCCGGCGCTATCTCGATGCCGTAGCCGGCATCGCCGTGTGCACCCTTGGCCACAGCGACAAGGTGCTGCAGCGCAGCCTCTGCCGCCAGCTCGGCCGGTTGCAGCATGTGTCCAATCTTTACCGCATCCCCGAGCAGGAGCAGCTGGCCGCCGCTCTCTGCGCGCGCAGCGGCGCCGATCGGGTGTTCTTCTGCAACTCCGGAGCCGAGGCCAATGAGGCGGCCATCAAGCTCGCCCGCAAGCACGGCCACACCCGCCGCGCCATCGCCGAACCCCTGATCCTCACGGCCAGTGCCAGCTTTCATGGCCGTACTTTGGCCGCGGTGACCGCCACGGGCCAGCCCAAGTACCACGAGGGTTTTGAACCCATGGTGCCAGGGTTTCGTTATTTCCCCTACAACGACACCGCCGCCTTTGAAGCTTTGCTCGCCGACTGCGAGGCCAAGGGCCCGCGGGTGGCCGCTGTGCTGCTTGAGCCGCTTCAGGGTGAGGGTGGGGTGATCCCTGGTGATCCGGCTTTCTTTCGCCGTGTGCGCCAGCTGTGCAGCGAGCGCAGGATTCTGCTGATCCTCGATGAGGTGCAGATCGGAGTGGGTCGCAGCGGCTGCTGGTGGGGCCACGAACGCCTCGGCATCCAGCCCGATGCCTTCACGATGGCCAAAGGTCTCGGGGGTGGCATTCCCATCGGGGCCCTGGCGGTCACCGCCGCCGCCGATCACTTCCGCCCCGGCGAACACGCCAGCACCTTTGGTGGCAATCCTTTCGCCTGTCGCGCCGGCCTCACCGTGATCGCCGAGATCGAGCGGCGCGGCTTGCTGGAGCACGTGCAGGCCATGGAAACCGTGCTGGTGGATCTTCTGCAGCAGCTGGCCCGCCGCCATCCAGGCCTGATCGCGGGAGTACGGGGCTGGGGCCTGCTGCAGGGCCTGGTGTTGCACGACGCAGCTCCAACGGCGCTGGAGGTGGTGAAGGCGGCCCTGGCTGAAGGTCTGCTGCTGGTGCCAGCCGGCCCACGGGTGGTGCGCGTGGTGCCCCCGCTGGTCATTCGCCCCAGGCACCTGCGCGCCCTGGTGGATCGCTTGGAGAACGCTCTGGGCCGGCTGGCATGAACCCCCTGGAGCGGCTGCCCCCGCCGGTGGAGCTCAACGATCTCCTGGATCCCCTGGCGCCGCGGGGCATCCGTTTGGGGCTCGACGCCATGGCGGCAGCCTTGGCTGAGGGTGGCCACCCTGAAAGGCGCTTCGCCGCTGTGCAGGTGGCCGGCACCAACGGCAAGGGTTCCATCTGCGCCTTTCTGCACGCGATCCTCCGGGCGGCAGGGTTGCGGGTGGGTGTGTACCGCTCGCCTCATTTGGTGAGCTGGTGCGAGCGCATCACCCTGAACGACCGCTGGATCGCTCCCCATCAGCTGCGCAGCGATCTCGCCCGATGGCAGCCCCTGGCGGAGCGTCACGGGCTGACGCCCTTCGAACTGGTGACCGCTGTCGCCTTTGACCGATTTGCGCGCGAGCAGCTCGATCTGGTGGTGCTGGAGGTGGGGCTCGGCGGTCGTCTCGACGCCACCACGGCTCACCCCCACCGGCCGGTGATCGGCTTTGCCAGCATCGGTCTCGACCACCGCGAGCTGCTCGGCGACACCCTGGCGGCCATCGCGGCGGAAAAGGCCGGGGTGCTCAACCGCGGTGCCCAGGCCTTCAGCGGCCCTCAGGAGCCCGAGGTGGCGGCGGTGCTAGAGGCCGAGGCCGCCGCCCGCGGTGCTCGCCTGAACTGGGTGGATCCACTCCCCACCGCCGCCGGCGGCGGTCCTGTGCTGGGGCTGGCTGGCGCTGTGCAACGCAGCAATGCGGCGGTGGCGGTGGCGATGGCCCGGGCCATCGCCCAGCCGGCAGATCCTCTGGGTGTGGCGCCCATGCTGGCTCCAGCCCTGGCCGCCAGCGCCGTGCACGCCGGCCTGGCCGCCGCCCGCTGGCCTGGCCGCCTGCAGCAAGCCTGCTGGCGGAGCCGGCCCCTACTGCTCGATGGTGCCCACAATCCGCCGGCGGCGTCCGCCCTGCGGGCAGAGTTGGATCGCCGTCAGCCCGGTCCCCGCCGTTGGCTGGTAGGCATCCAGCGCACCAAGGATGGACCGGAGCTGCTGGCCCGGCTGCTGCGCCCGGGCGACCGGGCTCTGATCACGCCGCTGCCGGATCTACCGGCCTGGACAGCGGCCGACCTGGCGGCTGCCCAGCCAGCCCTGGCAGGCCGGCTCACCCCGGTGGGCGATGCCCGCCAAGGGCTGCAGCGGTTGATGGATGCCGCCTCTATGCAGGAGCGGGAGCCGGTGGTGTGCGGATCCCTCCATCTTCTCGGTGCGCTGTTGCCGCTGCTCGAGGCCCCCGGCGCCTGAAGGGCGCCGCATCAGAACCCCGGCCGCCCGATCCGTCAGCATCGGTACAGGCGTGTCTCAGTTTCATGATCGGTTTCCAGCCCCTTCGCTTCCTGGCGGCCCTGGCCCTGACTCTGGCCCTGGTGTGGAGCGCCACCCCGGCGCGGGCCGAGTTCTCCGGGGTGGATTACACCCTCACCAACCAAAACGGCCACGATTTCAGCGGGCAGGACCTGGCGAACACCTCATTCGCCGGCGTGGCAGGCCGTGGCGCCCGCTTCGCCGGTGCCGATCTGCATGGCGCCATCCTCACCCAAGCGGCCTTTCCGGAGGCCGATTTCCGTGGGGCCGATCTCACCAATGCCCTCATGGACAAGGTGGATTTCAGTGGCGCTGATCTCCGCGACGCGGTGCTGGTTGGTGCGATTGCCAGCGGCAGCAGCTTCAGCGGCGCCATGGTGGCCGGCGCCGACTTCAGCGAGGCCCTGATCGATCGGGCCGACCAACGGGCCCTTTGCCGTGATGCCAGTGGTACCAACCCCCGCACCGGGATGGACACCCGCCTCAGCCTTGCGTGTCCCTGAGTTGGCCCGGGCGCTCCAGCCAACCCCGCAGTTTGCCGGGATTGAGCAGACCGTTGGGGTCGAAGCTGGATTTCGCCGCGACTTGATCGGCATCGACCACCCCTAAGCCGCCGTCTTCCACCGTGAGCACATGGGGGTTGAACAGCACGCCTCCCAGATCGCGCACCTGGGCCATCAGCGCCTCCAGCGCCGTTGCACCGCGCCAGCGCACCAGAGGCAGGGCTGCCAGTCGGGCGGCACCGCCGCTGCGTACCCCCTCCAGATGGAACAGCAGGTCGGTGCCCCAGCGATCGCGCAGGGCCGCCAGGGCAGCGGCTTCGGGTTGGGGCAGGACCAGTTGCAGATAGGTCCACTCGGGATGCTGGGCCCGCCAGTGCAGGGTGGTGTGGTTCCAGGTGAGTTCCCGAAGGGGCAGGCCGCGGGAGTGACCCTGGGGGGCTTGCCAGACCAGGGTTCCGCCCCGGCGGCTCAGCCAGCGGGGGAGCACCGCCAGCGTGTCGGGGGCCGCCAGCAGCAGCAGCCGGTGAGCCCCGCTCTGGGGCGGCGGGCAGTCGCTGGGCCCGGGCAGCCCTGCGGCCAGCGGTGCCTCCAGCAGGCAGAGGGCATTGAGCTCGAGGGCTGTGGTGGGGAGTTCCCGTGCTGCGCTGAGGGCTGCCTCCCAATCGAGAAACTCCACCACCAGCTGCTGCCAGGCCACGGCGGGGCAGGTGGCCAGGGTGACCGCTGTGAGAATGCCGTTGCAGCCGTAGGCATGGTTGAGGCCTTCACTGGCGGCGGCATCCAGCTGTAGCCGCCGCGGCTCGCTCTCCAGGGTGACCACCTCCAGCCCCAGCAGATTGCCGGCGTCCCGCAGAAAGCCCCAGCGGAGGGAGCCGATGCCGCCGGAACCGCCGGCGATGAATCCTCCCACCGTGGCGCTGCGCCAGGTGCTGGGAGCCAGTCTCAAGGCCCGGCCATGGGCCGCCAGGGCCGCATCGGCCTCCGCCAGCAGGGTGCCGGGCCCAAGGGTGGCGGCACCCTGGGCCCCATCCCAGTGCAGCAGCCCCCGCAGGCGGCTGAGGTCGAGCACCAGGCCTCCTGCCAGGGGCACGCACTGGCCGTAGTTGCCCGTGCCGGCACCGCGGCAGGTGAGCGGCACCCGATGCCGGGCGCAGGCACCCGCCACCGCCATGACCTGGTCCACGGTGCTGGGCCGGGCCACCAGGTCGGCGCGGCATGCCTCCAACAGGGGTGTGAGCACTGGTGAGTACTCGAAGCAGTCGCGCGACAGGCGGGTGCGCTCCCGCGGGTCTTCGATCAGCGCGAGGCCGTCGTGACTCGCCAAGGGTCGCAGCTCCTCCACCAGAGCCTCGATGGCTTCGGGGGCGGGTGCCAGGGCGTTGGCGGCGGCAAGGGAAGGGCAAACCACGGGGGCGACGGCTTGGGCCTTCAGCCTGGCAGCAGCGGCGAGGGCCGTTCCTCCTCGCTGGGGAGGAGCCAGCCGCCGCCCCGCAGCACCCGCCGCTGGGGGGAGCGCGCCAGCAGGTCACACCAGTTGGTTGCCCCCAGCACGATCAGATCGGCAGGGCCGCCGAGGCGCAGCACCCCATCCCATTCCAGCCCCAGCAGCCGGGCGGCCGCGGCGCCGAAGGGGGCCAGTCCCTGTCGTTCCCAGGGCACCACGTGACTGGTCACAGCCGCAAACCGCAGCAGGGCCACCGGGTCGAGATCCCCCCCGGGAAACCATGCGTCCTGCACGTTGTCGCCGCCGATGGCGACGGTGACACCGGCCTGTTGCAGCTGACGGATCGGGGCCTGCGCCCGGAGCCGCGGGGTGCGGCCCGCTTCGCGGTCGAGCAGCCACAGGTTGGTGGTGGGCAGGGCGACCACCGTCACAGCCGCGGCGGCCAGCTGTTCCGCCAGCCTGCGGCAGGCCCGGTCGGAGAGGGCGGCCATGCTGGTGGCGTGGCTGCAGGTTACGGCCACGGTCAGGCGGCGATCCAGCACCATCTGGCTCACCATCGCCACACCGCGGCCGCCGCCGGCAGCACTTTCATCCACATGCAGATCCACGCCACAGCCGAAGCGATCGGCCAGACGCAGCAGGGCCAGCAGCGCCTCCCGATCGAGGGGAGAGGGAGCGAAGGGGGCCCCGAGCACCCCGCCTAGCAGGCCGCCATCCACGGCCACCCGCTCCGCCAGGGCCTCGCCCTCCGGCGTCAGCCAGTGGCCTAGCGGCACCAGGGCCACCAGCTGCAGCTCCACCCGGCCCGACCATTCACGACCCAGCTGCACCAGGGCCTGCCAGCTGGCCTCGCTCCAGGGGCCGAGGCTGTCCACATGGCTGCGGATCGCGCGCAGTCCATAGCGCCAGGCCCGGTCGAGGGCTTGCTCCGCCCGCTGCCGCACCGTGGCGCCCGTGCGTTCAGTCGCCTCGCGGTGATTCACGGCCATCGCGGCTTCCATCTCGCCGGATGGGTTGGGCCAGGTTGCCGCCGTGAACGCCTTGTCGAGGTGGGCGTGGGGTTCGACCAGGGGCGTGAGGGCCAGCGGGGCCGGGGCCGCGCCCACCAGGGGGCGGATCGCGATCAGGCGTCCGTCGCGCTGCTCGAGCTGCACGGTGAGCAGACCGTCGCCATCGGCGGGCGGTAAAGCGAGGCGCGGATCGAGCAGGGCCCGGGGCAGTCGCAGCGGGGGCAGGGGGCCGGCCTCGGCGCGGGTGGATCCGATCACGGCCTGCCGCCGGCCTGCACCTCGGCGGTTTCGAGCAGCAGAAACTGCCCTGCCACCGCCAGGGTGCTGGCGCGATACCGGGGCAGGCGCCAGCCTCCGGGCAGCTCCTGGCCCCCCACCTCGGTGGTGTAGAGGCTCAGCAGGCCCAGGTTCCAGCGTTGGCTGTGGTCTCGGGCCAGGCGGCCGAGCACCGGCCCCTGGGAGCGCACGAGCAGGGTGCAATCCCCCACCAGGGATTGGAGCACCATCGGAAGTGCCTCCTGGTTGCAGATCTTGTCACTCACCTCGGCGGTGAGGCGTTGGGCGGCGAAGCGCTCAAAATCTTGGGGGTTGGGATTGGTGGCCACCAATCCCGCGCTGAAGCCGGCCACGGTCGCCACGCCGAGGCCGATGCCCATGGCTGAGGAGAAGGCAGGGGAGGGGCGCAAGCCGAAGCCCGTCGGTGGCTTGGTAGATTGCCATGGATCACGGCGGGCGTCGCCAAGTGGTTAAGGCAGCGGCTTGTGGCGCCGCTATTCGGGGGTTCGAATCCCCTCGCTCGCCCTCACTCCCGTCTCAGGCCGCTTCGGCGGCCTTGAGCAGAGCTTCCAGCAGGCGTTCGCCGCCCTCACGCACCGGATCGGCGCAGGCCAGCCCCGTGGCTTCCGTGATGGCGGCCACCGCTGCGGCCGCCTCTTCCACCATCAGGCCATCCGTGTTCAAGGCCACCGCCCGCACCCTCGGTGGCGGCTGCGGGGCGTCAGCCGGCCTGCCCATGGCGGCGATGGCTTCCACGGCGGTGATCAGCTCCTCCAGGGGGGGGATGGGTACATGGGGCTGATTGCGGATCACCCGCTGCCCCGCGCGGTGCACCATCAGCAGATCGGTGGGCTGGCTGCCGCGCAGCAGCGGCAGTGTGGCCGTGGAGCCTGGATGGGCCAGGGAACCCTGTCCTTCCACCAGCAGCCAGGTCTGGGGACCGGCCCCTTCGGCTGCCGACAGCACGGCCTGTTCCACGGCTCCAGCCGCATAATCCACCCGCACCGCATCGAGGGCCACGCCCCGACCGCTGATCAGGATCCCCGCCTGGCCCGTGCCCACGAAGCGGGCGTCGATCCCGCGCCGAACCGCTGCCGCCTGCAACTCAAGGCAGGCGCTCATTTTGCCCACCGACATGTCGGATCCCACCGCCAGCAGGCGCCGTGCCGGCAGGCCGGCGGTGCGGGCCGCGCCCACCACCAGGTCGGGCGGTTCGCGGCGCAGGTCCCAGATCCAGCGGCCCGGTTGCAGCAGGGCCGCCAAGGTGGGGTCGTCCCCCAGGCGGGTGTGCAGCCCGCTGGCCAGTGAGAGGCCCGCCGCCAGGGCGGCGGCCAGATCCGCCTGCAGCTGTGGCGGCAGCCGGCCGCCGGCCGGCGCCAGCCCTACCACCGCCACCCCCTGTTGCCCGGGGGGCAACAGGGGTAAGGCCTCGGCCATCGAGGCGCACACCGGCACATCTCTGGGAATGCCGGTGAGGTCTCTGAGGCTGGCGCCGGCCTGGGCCGGGTCGATCACCGCTACCACGGGTCCGGGGCGGTAACGCAGCAGCGCCAGGCCCGTTTTGCCCCCCATATCGGTGAGGCCATGGTGCTGCAGCAGCACCACCGGATCGTCGGCGTTCAGCATCGGCATCAGCGTCCGTCGGAGGAGCAGGGTGGGGCCGGTGCCCATTGCACGCCGAGCCCAGGCCCAGGGCCGGCCCGAAGCCGGTCTCCCTCGAGCGAGGGCCCCACAAAGGGGTCGTCCACCAGGTTGAGGTGGCTGTCGAGGTCAGGCCATTGCACCAGGGGCAACAGTTGGGCAGCGGCGCCGTTGAGCAGGGCGCTGTCGGAGTAGCAGCCCACCATCACCGCCAGCCCCAGGCGCTGCGCCAGCCGGGCCATGAGCAGCGCTTCGGCGAGGCCGCCACTTTTGAGCAGCTTGATGTTCACCCCCTGCACATGGGGGGCCAACCGCAGCAGATCGATCACGCTCCAGCAGCTCTCATCGGCCACCACGGGGATCGCCGCCAGGCCGTTGAGGGCTGCGAAGCCGGCGCTGTCGGCATCCGGATCGGCCAAGGGCGCCAGGGGCTGTTCCAATAGCACCACCCCTCGCTCGGCCAGCCAGGGGATCAATGCGCGCGCGGTGGCCAGCTCCCAGCCGCCGTTGGCGTCCACCTGCAGTTCAATGGCGCAGCCGGTGGCCTGGCGGCGCTGGTCGATCGCTGTCCACACCGCCTCCACCAGGGCCCGATCGTGATCGGCACCGGCGGGGCTGCCCAGCTTGAGCTTGATGCGGGTGGCGGGCAGCTGGGCCCACCAGCGTTCAAGCCGCGCCAGCACGGCCCCGGGCTCCCCTAACCCGAGGGTCACGCTGGTGGCGACACCAGCCCCTGGATCCAGGCTCCAGAGCCGTTGCAGAGGCAGCCCCAGCCGTTGGCCCCACCAGTCGTGCAGCGCCAGGTCGAGGCCACAGCGGGCCGGCGGGGAGAGCCGCTGCAGCAGGGGCTCGAGGGCCTGGAGCGGGGCCGGCGGCAGCCCCTGCAGAGCGGGGGCCAGGGCCTCCAGCTCTCGCGCCACCGCCTCGGTGGTGAAGGCGCGATGGCCCGTCTCAAACCCCCCGGTTTCACCGATGCCGTGCACGCCGTCATGGTGCACCCGCACCAGCAGGCGCTCCACCTGGCCGGTGGTGCCGCGGCTGATGGCCAGCGGCACCGCCTTGGTGAGCACGAACCGATCGATGGTCAGTCGCATGAGTGTCACCCTGGCATGGCCGAGGGGTGCACCGGGCGCCGGCACGAGACAATAGAGGCATGAGCATGCCTACCACCTTGCCCCGCCCTGCCGTCGGCCGCGGCAGCTACTGGATCACCACGTTTGGCTGCCAGATGAACAAGGCCGATTCCGAGCGCATGGCCGGCATCCTCGAAGCGATGGGTTACCGCGAGGCACCGGCGGAGCTCGAGGCCGATCTGGTGCTGTACAACACCTGCACGATTCGCGATAACGCCGAGCAGAAGGTGTACAGCTATCTGGGCCGTCAGGCCCAGCGCAAGCGGGCCAATCCCGGGCTCACCCTCGTGGTGGCGGGTTGTGTGGCCCAGCAGGAGGGTGAGGCCCTGCTCCGCCGGGTGCCCGAGCTCGATCTGGTGATGGGGCCCCAGCATGCCAACCGGCTCGATGCGCTGCTCGAGCGGGTGGCCCAGGGGCAGCAGGTGGTGGCCACCGAGGAGCACGCCATCCTCGAAGACATCACCACGGCCCGGCGCGACAGCGTTGTGTGTGCCTGGGTCAATGTGATTTATGGCTGCAACGAGCGTTGCACCTATTGCGTGGTGCCTGCGGTGCGGGGGCGTGAGCAGAGCCGGCTGCCGGAGGCGATCCGCCTTGAGATGGAAGGCCTGGCCGCCCGGGGCTACCGCGAGGTGACCCTGCTTGGCCAAAACATCGATGCGTATGGCCGCGATCTCCCCGGCATCACCCCCGAAGGTCGCCGGGCCCATACCTTCACCGACCTGCTGCGCTGCGTGCACGACGTGAAAGGCATCGAGCGGATCCGTTTTGCCACCAGCCATCCCCGCTATTTCACCGAGCGCCTGATCGACGCCTGTGCCGACCTCCCCAAGGTGTGTGAACACTTCCACATCCCGTTTCAGAGCGGCGACGATGCCGTGCTGCGGGCCATGGGCCGCGGTTACACGGTGGATCGGTACCGGCGGATCATCGAACGCATCCGCCAGCGCATGCCCGATGCGGCCATCAGCGCTGACGTGATTGTGGCCTTCCCAGGCGAAACCGACGCCCAGTACCGCCGTACCCTCGCCCTGGTGGAGGAGATCGGCTTCGATCAGGTGAACACGGCTGCCTATTCGCCACGCCCGGGCACCCCCGCCGCCGACTGGCCCGACCAATCGCCGGAGGCGGTGAAGGTGGACCGGCTCCAGGAGCTCAATGCCCTGGTGGAACGCCAGGCGCGCATCCGCAGCGCCCGCTACGCCGGACGGGTGGAGGAGGTGCTGGTAGAAGGCCCCAACCCCCGCGATCCGGCACAGGTGATGGGCCGCACCCGCACCAATCGCCTCACCTTTTTCCCGGCCGCCCGCCCGGAGGGAGGGCGTCACGCGGCCGGTGATCTGGTGCCGGTCCGCATCGACACCGTGCGGGCTTTCTCGCTGAGCGGCGCCCCCCCTGGCATTCCGCCCCAGGATTGATACCGTCGAATGTCTTCGTCGGTCTCTAGCCCATGAGCTCCCCCCCCCCTCCAGCGGCCGTTGCCGAACGGCCGGTGCACGTGGGTGTGGTGTTCGGCGGAGCGTCGGGTGAGCACGCTGTGTCGATCCGCTCCGCGGCCACCGTGCTGCGGGGTCTGCGGGCCGGCGCCAATGCCCAGCGTTATCGCCTCTCCTGCTTCTATATCGATCGCGACGGCCGCTGGTGGCCGCAGACGGTGGCCGAGGCGGTGCTGGCCCGGGGCGTGCCGGCGGAGTCGGGCGATCTGCCCCCCCACGATGGTGGGCCCGGTCTGGGCGGCTTTCCCGAAGGAGCTGGCTCGGTGGAGGTGTGGTTTCCGGTGCTGCATGGCCCCAATGGTGAAGATGGCACCATCCAGGGGCTGTTCACGCTGATGGCCGTGCCGTTTGTGGGCTCGGGGGTGCTGGGCTCTGCCGTCGGCATGGACAAGCAGGCCATGAAAGCCGCCTTCGCTGCCGCCGGTCTGCCCCAGGTGCCGTACCGCTGCGTGCAGGCCGCCGACCTGGCCGATGCCGAGGCGGTGGTTCAGAGCCTGGAAGCTGAGCTGGGCTATCCCTGCTTTGTCAAGCCCGCCAATATGGGGTCATCGGTGGGGATCAGCAAGGCCACCAACCGGGCAACCCTGCTGGCTGGCCTGCGGCTGGCGGCCAGTCTGGATCCTCGACTGGTTGTGGAGCAGGGGGTGGAGGTGCGCGAGCTCGAATGCGCCGTTCTGGGTGGTGAACACCCGGGTCGCCCGCTGCGGGCCTCCGTGCTGGGTGAGATTTGCTTCAACGCCGATTGGTACGACTACGACACCAAGTACAGCGAGGGCACCAGCCATACGGTGATTCCGGCCGAGGTGCCGGCCCCGGTGGCGGAGCGGGCCCGGGCCATGGCTCTGGATGCCTGCCGGGCCGTGGCCGCCAGTGGCCTGGCCCGGGTTGACTTCTTCTTCCTCGATCGCGGAGGTGATGGGGATCTGTTCGTCAACGAGATCAACACCCTCCCGGGTTTTACCCGTCAGAGCATGTTCCCCCTGCTTTGGGAAGCCAGTGGCTGCTCCCTGGAAGATCTGGTTCACACCCTGGTTGAGGGAGCGCGAGAATCATCCCAATCCCTCACCCTGGAGGTTGCCAAGCCATGACTTCCGGTCTGGGCCATGGGCTGTTCTGGCTGCCCCTCCTGCTGGTGTTTGTGCTCTTGCCAGCCCTGGGCTGGTTGGAGCGGCGGCGGCAGGGGCTCTTCCGCGACTGGGCCGCTGGCGCGGAGCTGGCCAAGCTCGATGGCTGCGGCGCCGCCCGCCTGGTGGATGGGGTGTTGAGCTGGAGTCGTTTTGAGGCCGGCAAGCTCCAGCCCGAGGGGTCGTTTGTGATCAAGAATCTCGAAAAGGTGGAGCTGCTGTCTCTGGGCTCCGGCGAAGCCCCTCTCACCGATGAGAGCCAAGGGTCCTGTCGCTTAAGGCTGATCGGTGGCGGTCAGCAGTCCGACCTGCCCTTTGCCGAGGCGGAGCGGGCCCGCGTCTGGATTCAGGAGCTCATGAGCCGGTCGCGATGCGAACTGTGAGTCGCCCCAGGCCGCGCCCCGAGCGCGTTCTCTCGCCAGAGATGGAGCGGCGCCGACAGTTGCGCCTTGAAAAACGCCGCGAGCGGCTGCGCCAGCTGTGGCGCTTCAGCATGCATGCCCTGATCGCCGCCGGCCTGGCCTATGGGTTGTTGCGCCAGGGCTGGGTGTTGCGGGATCCCTCCCAGGTGCAGGTGAGCGGCAGCCGCCTGGTGAAGCGAGACGATGTGATCAGCGCGGCGGGTCTGCGGTTTCCCCAGCCTCTCCTGCTGCTGGATCCAGCCCAGATCGACCGCCGTCTGATCAACAGCCTGCCTGTACAGCAGGTGACCGTGTCACGCCGCATCTTGCCCCCCCGGCTGCAGGTCGATCTGGTGGACCGCCATCCGGTGGCCCTGGCCTATCGCCGCACCAGCACCGGCCTCGAGCAGGGTGCGGTCGACGAGCTGGGGCATTGGTTGAGCAATCAACAGCAGCCCTCAGTTGCCGGCCCGCTGGCTGGTGGCCTGGTGGTCAAAGGGTGGCAGGATCGCCATCGTGACGATCTGGCCCAGGTGCTGGCCGCCCGCCAGCGCCTGGGGCCCGGATTGCGTGAGATTCGCTTTGAGCCGGGCGGCAGCCTCTGGTTGCAGAGCGACAGGCTGGGCACGATCCGCTTGGGCCTGGCCGATCATCGCCTTCCCCGCCGCCTGGAGGTGGTGCAGCACCTCAGCGCCCAATTGCCAGCCCAGCTGCGGGGCCGTCGCGTGCAACAGATCGACCTGAGCGATCCCGACAACCCTGAGCTCACACTGCCGGGTACGGCCCAGCGCAGCCAACGCAGCGTCGGCGAAACCATATCTGCACCCCCGCCGGGTGGTCAGTAGCGCATTCGCGCACATAAGCTTGCGCATCCACAGGCCTCCGGCGAAGGTGGTTCCCACTCTTCTGCCGGCCCCGTCGCCCCGGTAACGACATAATGCAGCCGCAGATCAACGGCAGTTCGCCCCTACCCATGGCGCTGGACCCGAGCACCCCGCTCCCCTTCGATCCCTCAGTGACTGCCCCGTTTCCGTCCAGCACCGACAATGCCGTCATGACCCATAACGCCCAGGCCGTCAACGGGATCGTTCCCAGCCAGGCAGCACGCATCGAGGTGATCGGCGTAGGTGGGGGCGGCAGCAATGCCGTGAACCGCATGATCGCCTCCGATCTGGAAGGTGTGGCCTACCGGGTGCTCAATACCGATGCGCAGGCTCTGATCCAGTCGGCGGCCCAGCAGCGCATCCAACTGGGCCAGAAGCTCACCCGCGGGTTGGGCGCTGGTGGCAATCCGGTGATCGGTCAGAAGGCTGCTGTGGAATCCCGGGCCGACCTGCAGCAGTCCCTCCAGGGAGCCGACCTGGTGTTCATCGCCGCTGGCATGGGGGGGGGAACCGGCACAGGTGCAGCGCCGATCTTGGCGGAGGTGGCCAAAGAATGTGGAGCGCTCACCGTGGGCATCGTCACCAAGCCGTTCGGTTTTGAAGGTCGCAAGCGTCTGCGCCAGGCGGAAGAAGGCATTGCCAGGTTGGCGGAGCATGTCGACACCCTCATCGTGATTCCCAATGATCGTTTGCGGGAAGCCATTGCCGGCGCCCCCCTTCAGGATGCGTTCCGTGCCGCCGACGACGTGCTGCGAATGGGCGTCAAGGGGATCACAGAGATCATCACCCGCCCCGGTTTGGTGAATGTTGACTTTGCCGACGTGCGCTCGGTGATGATGGATGCCGGCACGGCCCTGCTCGGCATCGGTGTGGGCTCTGGCCGCTCCCGTGCCACCGAGGCGGCCCAGGCTGCCATGAGCAGCCCTCTGCTGGAGTCGGCGCGCATTGATGGTGCCCGTGGATGTGTGATCAACATCAGCGGGGGCAAGGATATGACCTTGGAAGATATGACGACTGCGTCAGAAGTGATCTATGACGTTGTTGACCCAGATGCCAATATCATTGTGGGTGCTGTTGTTGATGAAAAAATAGAAGGTGAGATTCATGTTACGGTCATTGCCACCGGTTTTGATACCAACACGACCTATCGACAAGAGCGTCCGGCAACGGCCAGCTTCAGTGATGTGATCAACGCGCCACCCACCATGGAGCAAGATGATCGCGGTGCCATGATTCCACCCTTTCTGCGCAATCGCCAGACGCGTATCGATTAAGCTACAAGGCTTGATGTACTGATTCCCATTGGTGGATTCAACGGATCCATCAATGGAAGACACTGATTGTGCTGAATTAGGGTGACCCGGAGTCCACGCCTGCCCTGAGCATCCCGTGTGGCTGCTCCCTTCCGGTCCTGACCAGATTTGGGCGTCGGGGCCGCGTGGGTCCGAGTCGCTGACAACTTAGCAACGGGCCCTGCAACCATGGAGGCTGACCGTTCGATCTGCCCCGTGCCCCTGCGACCCGGCGATCTCCAGCACCGCAAGGATGCTCGCCTGCCGATAGCCGTGCTCACCGCCTGGGATGCCCTGTCGGGCGCCCTGGTGGCCGAGGCCGGTGCCGATGCTGTGCTGGTGGGCGATTCCCTGGCGATGGTGGTGCTGGGTCATGCCACCACCTTGCCGGTCACCCTCGACGAGATGTTGCACCACTGCCGGGCAGTGGCTCGGGGCGTGCAGAGCATCGGCCGCCACCAGCCCCTGCTGATCTGCGATCTGCCGTTCCTGAGCTATCAGTGCGCCGCCGACGATGCGGTTGCTGCCGCCGGTCGTGTTCTCAAGGAAACCCCTGCCGCGGCGGTGAAACTGGAGGGAGCCGAGCCCGAAACTCTCGTGGTGATTGATCGGCTGGTGCGCACCGGCATCCCTGTGATGGGCCACCTCGGCCTCACCCCCCAGGCTGTGCATCGCCTCGGCTATCGGCGGCAGGCAACCGATGGCGCTGGCGCCGCTCGGCTGCGCCACCAGGCGTTGGCGTTGCAGGAGCGTGGCTGTTTTGCCTTGGTGCTGGAACACATCCCCGACGCCCTGGCCGCCAGCCTCAGCCAGGAGCTGCACATTCCCGTGATCGGTATCGGCGCTGGAGATGCCTGCGATGGTCAGGTGCGAGTGACCGCCGATCTCCTGGGCCTCACCTCCCGGCAGCCCCCCTTCTGCCCTCCGCTGTTGGCGGGCCGCCAGCTGGCCGTTGAGGCCCTGCAGCACTGGATCGGTTCCCTCAGTCCGGTAGGCACCACGCCACAATCTCCCGCAACACCCCATTGCTGAGGGCCAGTCCCACCGGGTCGCTCAGGCGCCAGCGATCCCCTTCCACCACCAGAAGCCCGCGTCGCTCGTAGTCCGCCAGTCGGGCCCGCAGGCCGGCGAGGTGAGCGGGAGTAAGGCCATGCTGCCGGCTCAGCTGACGCATCGATACCCCCTCGCGGCGGCGCAGCCCCACCATGAGCTGTTCATCGAGGGGCAGACCATCGCCGGCCCGCTGCTCGGCGGCCGCACCGCTGGCCAGCCAGCGGCCGTAGGCCTCCCGGGTGCGAGGCCTGGCCAGCCGTTGTCCTCCGAGGGCCGAGGTGGCACCGAGGCCGAAGGCCCACCAGTCGGCGCCGCTCCAGTACACCCGATTGTGGCGTGAGGCGTGCCCCGGCCAGGCCCAGTTGGAGATCTCGTAGCGGCCATAGCCGGCTGCCGCCAGCCGTGCGGCCGTGGTCTCCAGCAGATCGGCGGCGGTTTCCTCCTCTGGCAGCTGCAGGCGGCCCTGCTCCAGCCAGCGCTCGAACACGGTGCCCGGCTCGATGATCAGGTCATAGACCGACAGGTGGGGCGGTTTGAGCGCGAGTGCCTGCTCCAGCTGTTCCAGCCAGGTGCGGCCGTTCTGCTCGGGCAGCCCCTGCAGCAGATCGAGGCTCCAGCTGCGCAGATCACCGGCCCGTCGGGCCCGCTCCAGCCAGCTGGCCGCCTCGAGCACATGGTGGCGGCGATGGCGCCGCCCGAGACCGTCCAGCACCGCATCATCCAGGCTTTGCGCCCCGAAGCTCACCCGGTTCACCCCCAGCTCCAGGAGTGCGTTCAAGCGGTGTTGATCAAACCCGGCTGGATCCAGTTCCAGGGTGATTTCCGCCCCATCGGCCAGGCCGTAGCGGTTGTGGAGGGCGCTCAGCAAGGCCGCGACCTGGTCGGGGCTCAGCAGCGATGGGGTGCCGCCACCCACATACACGGTGCTCAAGGCTGGGCCGCTGGGGCTGATCGCGATTTCGTGCAGCAGCTGCCCGAGATACCGGCGGATCGAGCTGGAGCCCGGGCCCGTGGCCCCATCGGCCCGATCGCCCAGGGGCACCACCGGAAAGTCGCAGTAGAAACAGCGCCGATGGCAAAAGGGGATGTGGACGTAGGCACTGCGGGGAGCCGGGGCGTTCATCACGTGCGGTTACCCCTTCCAGACGGATGGGCCGTGATCGGCCATGCTGCGGTGCGGATGACCCGGAACGCCGAGGGCATGGAATCCTTGAACATGCTGGCGCACTGTCGCCCCCGCCGGCGCGCGGGCCAACGTTCCCAGGCTTCCGCATAGGGAGCGCTGCCGCCATGGTGGACACCCTGATCCTGCTGCTGTTTCTGATCTCCGGAGCTGCCACCGGCTGGCTCGGCGTGGATCTGCTGCCCGAGCCCCTGCTCCTGGAAGTCACCAATGTGCAGGGTCTGCGCTGGGTGCTGGCGGGCTTCGGTGCCTTTTTTGGGGTGATTGCCGGGGTGCTGTTCCAGCAGTTGCGCCGCCGGCTGATGGCCCAGGTGCGCAGCGTGCCCACCGATCTGCTGGTGAGCCGGGCTGTGGGGTTGATCCTGGGGCTTCTGGTGGCCAACCTGCTGCTGGCGCCGATCCTGTTGCTGCCCCTGCCCTGGGAGGTGGTGCTGGTGAAACCGCTGGCGGCTGTGCTCAGCAACGTGTTTTTCGGGGTGCTCGGCTACAACCTCGCTGAGGTGCACGGCCGCACCCTGCTCCGCTTGCTCAACCCGGCCAGCAGCGAGGCGGTGTTGGTGGCGGAGGGCGTCTTGCAGCCCGCCAGCGCCAAGATTCTGGATACCAGCCTGATCATCGATGGGCGCATCCGCGGGCTGCTGAGCTCGGGCTTGTTGGAGGGCCAGGTGATCGTGGCCCAGTGCGTGATCGATGAACTGCAGGCCCTCGCCGACTCGGCCAATGGCGAGAAGCGGGGCAAGGGGCGTCGCGGCCTGAAGCTGCTCAGCGAACTGCGGGAGAGCTGGGGGCGCCGGCTGGTGGTCAACAGCACCCGCTACGACGGTGAGGGGGTGGATGACAAGCTGCTGCAGCTGGCTGGAGACACCGGCGGTACCCTGCTCACCACCGACTTCAACCTGGCCAAGGTGGCCGAGGTGCGCAACCTCAAGGTCATCAACCTCAGCGAGCTGGTGATCGCTCTGCGCCCCGAGGTGCAGCCTGGTGACAACCTGCAGATCAAGATCGTGCGCGAGGGTCGCGAAGCCGCTCAGGGTGTGGGCTATCTGGAAGACGGCACCATGGTGGTGGTGGAAGACGCCCGCGAGCGGATCGGCGAGCGCCTTGCCGTCGTGGTCACCGGTGCTCTGCAGACCCCTACTGGACGCATGGTGTTCGCGCGCGGGGAGCGGGGCGGTTCCTCCGCCACGCCGGCGAAGCCACCGGCGACGAGCCCCGGCTAGGCTCGGCCTTCCCTGTCCCGGTCTGCCACGCATGACGGTGTCGGCTCCCTACTACGGCGATTCGGCCGCGATCCGCACACCGCCTCCGGATCTGGAGTCGCTGCTGCTCAAGGAGCGGATCGTGTACCTGGGGTTGCCGCTCTTTTCCGACGACGACGCCAAGCGCCAGATGGGCGTGGATGTGACTGAGCTGATCATCGCTCAGTTGCTTTACCTGGAATTTGACAACCCAGAGAAGCCAATTTTCTTTTATATCAATTCCACCGGCACCAGTTGGTACACCGGCGATGCTATCGGTTTTGAAACCGAGGCCTTCGCCATCTGCGACACCTTGCGGTACGTGAAGCCTCCGGTGCACACCATCTGCATCGGTCAGGCCATGGGTACAGCGGCCATGATCCTCAGCGCCGGCACGCCGGGCCAGCGCGCCGCCCTCCCCCACGCCTCGATCGTGCTGCATCAGCCTCGCTCTGGGGCTCGAGGCCAGGCCAGCGACATTCAGATCCGGGCTAAGGAGGTGCTGCACAACAAGCACACAATGCTTGAAATCCTCTCTGCTAATACCGGACGCAGTGTTGAACAGCTCAGCCGAGATTCAGAGCGTATGCGCTATATGACGGCCGCTGAGGCCCGCGAGTATGGCCTGATTGACCGAGTGCTGACCAGCCAGAAGGATCTGCCGGCTCCGGCCTCCCTGGCCGCGGGCATCGGTTGATGCCCAACCCCTGACCCGCGCCGGTCCATTCCCCTGTCCCGTTCGTTCTCAACCCCACTCTCGCCATGCCCATCGGCATCCCCAGCGTTCCCTATCGCCTTCCGGGCAGCCAATACGAGCGCTGGATCAGCATCTACAACCGCCTGGCTGTGGAGCGGATTCTTTTTCTCGGTCAGGAAGTGAATGATGGCGTGGCCAATAGCCTCGTTGCCCAGATGCTTTATCTCGACTCGGAAGATAATTCGAAGCCGATCTATCTCTACATCAATTCCCCTGGGGGATCGGTTACGGCTGGCCTTGCGATCTTTGACACCATGCAATACGTGAAGTCAGAGGTGGTGACGATCTGTGTGGGTCTGGCCGCTTCCATGGGCGCTTTTCTGCTCGCCGCCGGCAGCAAGGGCAAGCGCTTGGCTCTGCCCCACAGCCGCATCATGATCCATCAGCCCCTGGGAGGCACAAGCCAGAGGCAAGCCAGCGATATCGAGATCGAGGCCAATGAGATACTCCGCATCAAAGATATGCTCAACCAGTCGATGGCGGAGATGACCGGCCAACCCCTCGACAAGATCGAGAAAGATACCGATCGCGATTACTTCCTCAGCGCTGCTGAGGCGGTGGAGTATGGCCTGATCGATCGGGTCATCGCCCACCCCAGCGAAGCCTGAGCCTCAATCACGAGTCTTCTGGCAGCGGCTCGCCCCTGCAGATTGCAGCACCTTCGTCGCCGCAGGCTGTCCTGAATTAAAATGTCATTCAGGGTGGCCAAAGGGGTTTGCAAAGCTTGGCTGAATCCATTAATATTGCGTATCTCAGGGAATTTTGCGCCTCTAACAACCTCGATTTCAGTATCGTCAGCGGTGCTTGTATGGCTCCGTTGGGCCGCAGTCGCCTGCCGCGTCCGGATACCTACGCGATCGAGCTGGGCGGCCGGCACAACCCCATGTCTGCCCTTGATCCTCAGGGGCACGCCCCAGTCTCCACCGCCGGCTTCAACGGGCGAATCAGCGCCGTACGGCTCAGCCACGCCAAGCGGTTTGCCAACAGCATTCTGCAGCTCAGCCATGCTCTCCAAGCCGCCCAGTCGCTCGGGGCGCAGCGGCTTCACCTTCCCCACCTCTGGTTTCTCACTCCAGGGCGCCTGCGCACCGCCGATGGCGTGGAGATCATCCACCCACCGGCAGAGGCCGCTGCGGCGGATCTATGCCACGACGATCTTGTCCTCACGGGTGGCTTCCTGCGCATGGTGGCCCTGCGGCCCCTGCATCGGCGCTGTCTGCCGCCCCGCAGGCCGTTGCGTGTTTTTCGGCCGCTGCTGCGATTGGACCTCCAGGGGCCACCGGATCACCCAGACGATCTGACCATCCACCTGCGCTCCGGGGACGTCTTCTGCGATCAGCCTCCCCACCCGCTGTACGGCCAGCCTCCGCTGGCCTTCTATCAGCGGGTGGTCGCTGCCCATCCCTGGCGGCGGGTCAGCCTGGTGTTCGAGGATCGTCTCAACCCGGTGATTCCAGCTCTGTTGGAGTGGCTGCCGGGCCGTTGCGCCGAGGTGGCGGTGGTGAACGGCAGTCTTGAAGCCGATCTGCATCACTTGCTGCGGGCCCGCAACCTGGTCAGTGGTCGTGGCACGTTCTGCTGTGCGGTGGCGGCGCTCTCCCGGCGCCTGCAGCGGGTGTACAGCTTCGATCAGCCCTTTCCTACATGGGGCAACCGGCGGATCACCACCTTCACCTGCCCCGACCGTCTGGGCCACTACGTCGCCAGCGTCTGCCGCGACAACTGGATCCACAGCCCGGAGCAGCGCCAGCTGATGCTCACGTACCCGTTGGAGGCGATCGATCCGCCACGGTCCCGGGATGCGGTGACGACGCTTCCGTAAAGTTGCCCCTTGCCCTGCCCCGATCCCGCGCCCTGATGGCCCAGCTCTTTTACGACACCGACGCCGACCTCAGTCTGCTGGACGGCAAGACGGTGGCCATCATCGGCTACGGCTCCCAGGGTCATGCCCATGCCCTCAATCTCAAGGACAGCGGCGTGAACGTGGTGGTGGGCCTCTACGAGGGCAGTCGCTCAGCGGACAAGGCCAAGGCCGATGGCCTGGAGGTGCTGAGTGTGGCCGATGCGGCCTCCCGGGCCGACTGGATCATGGTGTTGCTGCCCGATGAGTTTCAGAAGGCGGTCTACGACGCTGAAATCGCCCCCCACCTCGGTGCCGGCAAGGTGCTCAGCTTTGCCCACGGTTTCAACATCCGCTTCGGCCTGATTCAGCCCCCCGCTGATGTCGATGTGGTGATGATTGCTCCCAAGGGCCCCGGACATACGGTGCGCTGGGAGTACCAAAACGGCATGGGGGTTCCAGCTCTCTTTGCTGTGCATCAGGATGCCAGTGGCCAGGCTCGTGCTCTGGCGATGGCCTACGCCAAGGCGATCGGTGGTACCCGTGCCGGCATTCTGGAAACCAACTTCAAGGAGGAGGCTGAAACCGATCTCTTCGGCGAGCAGGCCGTGCTCTGCGGTGGACTCTCGGAGCTGGTAAAGGCGGGTTTTGAGACTTTGGTGGAGGCTGGCTATCAGCCCGAGCTGGCCTACTTCGAATGCCTGCATGAAGTGAAGCTGATCGTGGATCTGATGGTGCGGGGTGGCCTCACGGCCATGCGTGATTCGATCTCCAACACGGCTGAATACGGCGACTACGTGAGTGGCCCGCGGTTGATCACCGCCGAGACCAAGGCCGAGATGAAGCGCATCCTGGCCGATATTCAAGACGGCACCTTCGCCCGCAACTTTGTGGCGGAATGCGAGGCTGGCAAGCCGGAAATGGCTCGCATCCGCGACCGCGATCGCCAGCATCCGATCGAAGACGTGGGCAAGGGCCTGCGCTCCATGTTCAGTTGGCTCAAAGACGCCTGATCCCACGTCGCCAGCGACCGCGGTGTCGGTTGTGGCTCCCTGGGCGCTGGTGCTGCTGGCCTGTGTGCTCGACCGGCTGATCGGAGACCCCCATGGCTGCCCCCATCCGGTGCAGGTGATGGGGGCAGCCATCCAGTTGCTTCGCCGCATGGCAGAGGCCTGGGCCGGTGATCACCCTCGGCGCCTGCGCCTGGCGGGTGTGCTGATCACCGCGGTGCTGTTCGGGGGCAGCCTCCTGGCTGGTTGGGGAGTGGAGCGGCTGGCTGGGGTCTGGCCGCCGCTGGGTGTGCCCTTGTTGGTGCTGGGCCTGGCCAGTGCCCTGGCGGGTGGCAGTTTGCGGCGGGCGGTCGGCCAGGTGCTGGTTGCTCTGCCCGATCTGCCGCTGGCTCGCCAGCGGCTGGCCTGGATTGTGGGCCGCGATGTGGAGCCGCTCGATCGCGAGGGAATCCTGCGGGCCGCCGCCGAAACCGCCAGTGAAAATGCCGTGGATGGTCTGTTTGCCCCCCTGCTCTGGATGCTGCTCGGCGCTGCCCTGGTGAGCCGCTGGCCCGCGGCACCGGGTCCACTGGCCCTGGCCTGGGCCTTCAAGGCTGCCAGCACCCTCGATTCCATGCTGGGCTATTGCCGGGGGCGGCTGCTCTGGCTGGGCACTGCCGGTGCCCGTCTCGATGATCTGCTCACCTGGCCAGCAGCCCGGTTGGTGGCGTTCAGCCTGCCTGTGGCGGCCGGTCGGCCGTGGCAGGCGTTAGCGATGGGCCGGCGGGCTCTGGCCGACGGCGCCAGCGACCCCTCTCCCAACGCCGGTGTATCGCAGGCCGCCTATGGCCATGCCGCTGGCGTGCGGCTCGGCGGTGCCAATCGCTATGGCGGCGAGTGGCGCTGCAAACCGCTGCTGGCGGCAGAACACCCCCCCGTCGATCTGGTGAGCGTGCAGAGAATCCTCAAGCTCAGCGATCGGTTGGAGCTGCTGTGGTTGGTGGTGCCGCTGCTGCTCAGCTGTCAGTAAGCACCGCGATCGCGGGGATCCAATACCACCCCAATCGTGTGGATCAAAATACGCATATCCATCCAGAGATTGCGGTGGCGGGCGTAGAGACAATCGAGTTGCACCCGTTTGGCGTAGCTGAGATTATTGCGGCCCGACACCTGCCATAGCCCCGTCAGGCCAGGTCGTACCGCCAACACCTCATCCATGTGGGCGCCATAGCGGCTGATTTCCTTGCGCACGATCGGTCGCGGACCCACCACGCTCATCTCGCCCCGGAGCACATTGATGAACTGGGGCAATTCATCAAGGCTGGAGCGGCGCAGCAGTTTGCCCAGTCGGGTGATGCGTGGGTCGTGGCGCAGTTTGAAATCGCTGAGAAATTCGCTTTCCAGATCGGGGGATGTGGCCAGCAGCCGTGCCAGATCACGGTCGGCATTGGGCCGCATGGTGCGAAACTTGATGCAGCCAAAGCTGCGGTAGCCGCGCCCCACGCGCTGCTGCACATAGAAGACAGGCCCGCGGGAGGTGAGCTTCACCAGCACGGCCAGCAGCACAAACAGCGGTGAGCCGAGACTCAGCACCGCCAGCGAAAAGAAGATGTCGCCTGAACGCTTGAGCAGGCGGGCGTGGGGGGATTGGCGGGCGATCAGCTGGCGGCTGGTGAGGGTGGAGGGCAGGGGCGAGGGCGCACGCCCCAACCGCAAGCGTGCCCGCTCATTCCCTCGTCGCTGAAGAGATGGGGAGGAAAACGTCAAGCTTCGATCCCACCGCTTCGAGAGCTCATTCAACGAGCCGGCAGTCAGGCTCTTCAAGTGCTGGGGTCACTCAGCCCAGAGGCACAGGCAACTGCTGCTGCCGCAGCCACTGGCGATGCCGGTGCCAGTGGCGTTCCAGCACCGCCAGCATGCGGGCCTGAAAGTGTTCTGGGGCGAACCGCTCCGCCCAGCGCCGCTGTCCTTCCGCCGGCAGGTCGAGCCAGAGGCGGCGGTTCTCAAAGTGTTCCAGCGCCGCTGCCAGACTGGCGACATCCTGACGGGCAAACAACAGGCCGGTGGGGTTGGAGGCCCCGGCGTGGAGACAGCGCACGCTGTCGCACAGCCCGCCGGCGCCATAGGCGATCACCGGGGCGCCGGCGGCCATCGCTTCCACGGGGGCGATGCCGAAATCTTCGACTCCGGCATACACATAGGCCCGACAGCGCTCCAGCCAGCCGGTGGCCTCCGCGTCGCCACAGGCACCCAGCAGGCGCACGTTCGGTCGGGCCATGGCCTGCAGCCGCCGCCGCTCAGGCCCGTCGCCGATCACCACCAGGGGCAGGCCGGTGCGGTTGAAGGCCTCCACCACCAGATCCACCCGTTTGTTGGGCACGAGACGGCAGAGGCTGAGATAGACCGCATCGCGGGGCTGGTTCCAGCGGAAGCGCCCCACGGCCACCGGTGGATGCACCACCGTGGCGGAGCGGCGCCAATAGCGCCGGATGCGGCGGGCTGTGAAGCGCGAATTGGCCACCAGGTGGTCCACGCGCTGGCTGCTCGTCACATCCCACTGCCTCAGAGCATGGAGCTGCCAGCGCAGCAGCGGGCCCAGGGGTGTGCCTGCCAGCCCTGAGTGACGGATGTAGGTGGCCATCTGATCCCAGGCGTAGCGCACCGGCGTGTGCACATAACTGATATGCAGCTGGTCGGGGTCGGTGAGAACCCCCTTGGCCACCAGGTGGCTGCTGCTGAGCACTAGGGGATAGCCGCTCAGGTCGAGTTGTTCGATGGCCAACGGCAACAACGGCAGCCATAGCTGTACCGCCCGCTGGCTGAGAGGGAGGCGCTGGATCAGCGAGGTTTGCACCCGACGCCGGTGGAGCCAGCTGGTGGCCTGCCGGGTTTCCCCTTCCACCAGGCTGAACAGATCGGCTTGCACGGACCAGTCGGCCAGCAGACGATCCAGCTCGCGGGTCACCAGTTCGGAGCCCCCCCGAGCCCGAGGCAGAAACCACTCGTGCACGAGGGCGATGCGGTCGGGGGGCGACACCATGGCGGCACGGTAAGCCCAGATCACGAAAACTCTCAGCTGCGTGCGGGCTGTGGTTTCTGCTCACATGCTGGTGGTGTGTGGCCTGGCGCTAGAACCGTCACGATGGCGATCCGTGAGCTCCTCGAGGAGGCCCTGCAGGAACCATCCATCGGCAGCACCTCCTGTTTTCGTTGGCATGCCACCGCCGTAGGCATCGCCGCCCTGTGGAGCAAGGGGCCTGCTCCCCCCGCCCCGCCTTTTGAGCAGGCGCTGCAGGAGGGCCTGGAGGTGGGTCTCGATCTCAGCCGCGAGGAACGTGAATTTCACCAGATCCGTTCGGGTCTGGTGCTCCTGTTTCACTCCTGAACACCACACACCACTCATGCAGCGTCCACCGCACACAGCCCTGCAGCACCAGGGGATCGCTGCGCACCAGCGCGATGGCTTCGTCCCAGTGGGCGGCGCGAAACAGGAGCATGCCGCCGGCCCCCTCCAGGCCGCGGCGATCACCCCAGTAGCCGCTGTTGGGGCAGTGGCCATCGCGTTCCAGCTGGCGCAGCCAGCTGAGATGAAGAGGAACCACCGCGTCGAAGCGGCTCTTAGGCACCACGCCCTCCTCGAGCTTCACAAACCAGCGAGCAGGGGGCGTGGGGTTCATCGGCTGCGGGGGCTGGGGGTGTGGGCGGCGGGGTGGCTGCTTCTCCTGATGGCTGGTGTGCGGCCGGCCCTCGCCCAGTATTCCCCCAATTGCCGGCTCAATGGCCAGCCCACCTGCTGTGCGATCACCCCCATGGCCTCCCAGGGGAGTGGCGAGCCCGAGGTCTTCACCGTGGTGTTCGCCGACCATCGAGCATTCCGCATGCAACAGCATCCACAGAGCTGTCGCCGTGAAGGAGCACGGACCCGCTGCCAAGCCACCATCACGCCAGACAACGGCATGGGATCGCCGTTAAGGGGACGCTACGAGGGCCTGGCCTACGAGGGGGGCTATCAGCATCGTTGGAGCGGGCCTGGGGTGAGCCTGGAGTATGGGTTTCTCGACTGAGCCAACAACCGTGAACGCTGAACCGAGCGTCGCCAGCTCCTGCCCCGTGCACCATAAGCTGCCGTTAATCACGGGCAGCAGGACGGCTTGCCAACCATGGGTTCACCCATCAGCAAGGAGGTGTTTCTAGCTCGGGCGCGGAGCCGCTTCGGTGATCGCTACAGCTATGAGGGCATCCTTTACAAGAGCTATAAAACCCCCATCCGCATTCGTTGTCAGCAGCATCCGGTCAAGGAAATCGTGATCACACCGGAGAAACACCTGCAAACCACAGGCGGGTGTCGTTTTTGTCTGCGGGAGAAGCGCATTGCCATGTTGGAGCGCGAGCTCTTGCGTACGGATGCTCTGCCTCTGGCTGAAGGCAACACCAGCAGCAAAAAGAATGCCCCGGGCCGTGGGGTCCGGGGCTTCGCAGGAGGCCGTGCTGAGCCGGATCAGCCCAGGCCGATCTGGCTGAGGATGCCCTGACCGGTGAGCAGCTCGGTGGCCAGACCGATGACGAAGCCGAGCATGGCCAGGCGGCCATTCCAGGTTTCGGCAAAGGCCACGAAACCGAAGCGGGAGGTGGAGTCAGCCATGGTGAGCAACAACGGGTGGGGTGGGGGCTCGCGTGTTGCGAACTCTTAAGCAATCCTAACGTATGTGAAGCGACGCCGGTGTTCGGTTGACCCAACCGCAGCCCTGCAGGAGCGGGTGGGGGAGGCCCGCTTCACGTCCGCCACCTACCGCTGGTTCGCCATCGATTCGACCGCGATGCCCGCTGAACGTGGCTTCGCCTCCCATGCGGAGGGGATCGGAGACACCATGCGCCATTGCGGACGATTGGCCGGCCGGTGCCAGCTGGAGCTAGGCCGAGGAGTTCGTGACATATTGTCACGAGCCCGCGATTGAGGCTCGCGGTCGGCCTGCCGGGCCATGCACAGTGGCAAACAAAGGTTTACTGCCATGCATCT
>JAYKGR010000009.1:0-13472 GCA_035285645.1 Cyanobacteriota bacterium
AAGGAGTTGGTGGAGCCCACCAGCGGCAACACCGGCATCGCCCTGGCGTTCGTGGCCGCATCCCGCGGCCTTCCGCTCACCCTCACCATGCCGGAAACGATGAGCCTGGAGCGGCGCAAGCTGCTCACCGCCTACGGCGCCAAGCTGGTGCTCACCGAGGGGCCACGGGGCATGTCGGGGGCGATTGCGGCAGCGCGGGAATTGGCCGACAGCGATCCGGACCGCTACGTGCTCCTGCAGCAATTTGCCAATCCGGCCAATCCCCAGATTCACCATGACACCACCGGGCCGGAGATCTGGACCGATACCGACGGTCAGGTCGACGTGCTGGTCGCAGGCGTGGGCACGGGCGGCACGATCACGGGGGTCAGCCGTTACATCAAGCAGACCCAAGGCAAGGCGCTGCTCAGCGTGGCGGTGGAGCCCGTGAACAGCCCGGTGATCCGCCAGACCCGCGAGGGCGCCGAAGTGAAGCCTGGGCCCCATAAGATTCAGGGCATCGGCGCCGGTTTTGTGCCGGCCAACCTGGATCTCTCACTCGTGGATCGGGTGGAAGCGGTGAGCGACGAAGAGGCTGTGGCCATGGCCCGCCGCCTGATGCGCGAGGAGGGCATTCTGGCTGGCATCTCCTGCGGCGCCGCCGCCACCGCCGCCCTGCGCCTGGCGCGGGAGCCCGAGATGGCTGGCAAAACCATCGTGGTGGTGCTGCCCGATTCCGGAGAGCGCTACCTCAGCTCGGTGCTGTTTGAAGGGGTGTTCAACGAGAAGGGGTTGGCGCCGGTCTGAGGTCTTGGCCCATCAGGCTGGGCTGCTGCAAAAGCCAATCCAGCGTTGATCGGTCGCGCAGGCTCAGCTGCAGTGATGGCCGCGGTCCAGGCACCGCGGCCATCACGTCGTCGGGGTGGGGGCTGTGACCCCACAGGCCAAAGGCGTGGCCCAGCTCGTGGAGCAGGGTGGCGGCCATCGCCGCTGGTCGTTGATCGGCCCCCACCAGCACCGTGACCATCGGCTCCAGTCGGATCTCCCCGGCGCGCTCCACCTCCTGCACCCTCCACTCCGCCCGGCCATGGCTGGCGCGGCGCTCCTCCGGGGCGCTCAACCTCAGGGGGGGGCGCCGCCGGTGCACCAGCACGTGGGCCGCCTGCGGGTCGCTCACAACCTCAAGCTGGAGCAACTCTCCCCAGATCGCCAGAGCCTCACGCGCCGCCTGATGCCACTGCTCGGCCCGCTGTCGGGCAGCGCCCTCGCCTGCTGGGGGCTCAATCCACACACACCAGTGCTGCTGATGCAGCCACCCCCAGGGTGAGGGGCGCAGAGCCAGGGCATAGCCCGGTGCATCGGCGGGAATCACCACGGACTGGGGTGGGATCGGGGCTGCCGCCGCGCGCCGTGCTTCCGGCGGTGTGCAAAGAGGAGGCGGTGCTGGCACCGCCGCCAGCAGCCAGCCCAGCAGGGCGGCGGCGGTCAACCCGGCAGGCCCACGCCGCGGGCCATCAGGGTGGCGAGCAGGGGAATGGCCGCAAAGCCGGCCAGCTCGATATTGAGGATCCAGGCCAGCCGTTTGGCCAGGGCCTCGCTCACCTGGGGCAGCTCCCCCTTGCGCAAGGGGATGGCCCAGAGGATGTAGGTGATCGTGGGGTACAGCGACAGCCCACCCACCGACAGGTAAAGACCCACCTTCCACCAGAAGAGGGGATTGGCCGTGTAAAAGGACGAGCCCTGGCCGAAATGCACCACCCGCAGGATGCCGCTCACCAACAGACCCAGCGCCGCCAGGCCGTACACCACATCGGTGATCACCATCAGGGTGGCATCGGCGCGGTTGGGATTGGGCCCGATCAGCCGCCGCTCCAACACCAGGGCGCCAAAGCAAACCATGAAGCTCAGGTAGTGCAGGTACGCCACGCCGGCGCCGGCGAGAACCGGTTGGGGGATGGCGGCAAGCGATGGCATGGCAGGGCTTGGGTGGAGCGCCTGGACGGTAGGGCAGCCAAGCCCTGCCCGTGATGACGCCAGGACCGGCGCGAGCCAGGCCACGGCAGCCTGCGGGGAATTGTTAAATCAAAACGCACAAACGATCGGCCGCAAATGATGAATCAATTCAGCATTTCTGAAGTCTTTCTGTGGCAAGGCGGCAGCTGCTCGAATCAAGCGTACCGTCATTGAAAAGGTCCCGTCAGTGATGGCTAGTTCCCTGAGCGCGTATCTCGGAGAGATCGGCAGGCATCAGTTGCTCACGCCCGAGCAGGAGCTCACTCTGGGCCGTCGCGTGCAGGCGATGGTGGCCCTGCAGGAGCGCTGCAATCTGGCCGGTGGTCAAGGCCCTGCCTGTGACTACGACATCCTCGAGCGACGCACAATGCGCCTTGGTGAACGGGCCAAACGCCAGATGATTACCTCGAATCTGAGGTTGGTGGTGAATCTGGCGAAGCGCTACCAGGGCAAAGGGCTGGAGTTGCTCGATCTGATTCAGGAAGGCACGCTCGGTCTTACCCGGGCGGTAGAAAAATATGACCCCACTCGCGGCCATCGCTTCAGCACCTATGCCTACTGGTGGATTCGTCAGGGTCTGAATCGTGCCCTTTCCACCCAGAGCCGCACCATCCGTATCCCGGTGAATGTGAACGAGAAGCTGACCCGCTTGCGGGCGGCCAAGGCCCGCTATCTGCAAAGCCATGGCCATCAGCCCGATGCCATACGGCTGGCCGCTTCCCTGGAGCTTCCGGTGGCTGAGGTGGAGGAGCTGCTGGGCTGCGAACTGCGCAGCATCACCGTCAGCCTCCAGGGTGCCGTGCGTTCCAAGTCGGATCCTTCCGAACTGGTTGATGTGCTGCCCAGTCCGGAGCCGGCCCCCATGGAGCGGGCCGAAATGGCGGAGCGCAGCGCTTCGGTGTGGACCCTGCTGGAACGCGCCAATCTCACCAGTCGCGAGCGCACTGTGGTGATGCTGCGCTTCGGGCTCGATGGCAGCCATGAATGGCGCACCCTGGCCGAGGTGGCTCGCCTGTTGGAGTGCAGCCGCGAATACTGCCGCCAGGTGGTGCAGCGAGCTCTGCGCAAGCTACGCAAGGCGGGGATCGAACAGGGTCTGGTGGAGATCTGATCTCCGGTGGCGGCTGGCCAGGGTGCGGCTCCCCACCCCTCCGTGGTCGGGCCTTCACACCTCGATCCACCGCCCCTGCCTGGTGAAACTGGTGGTGTTGACGCCCCAGTGGCGCACCCGTTCCGAGAGGACTTTCGCCATGACCGCTGCCCATGCCGCCGCGGGTTCACCAGATCAGCCAGCCCTCGAGGCCGAGGTTGTCGGTGGTACCGCCGTCGACGAGGGCCTGCTGCAGCGTCTGCTGCGCCGCGCCGGCCGCACCATCGCCAGGCCCGTGCTGCAGTGCTACGAGCTGCTGATCGATGGCCAGACACCTCCTCAGGCCAGGCTGACCGTGCTGGCGGCCCTGACGTACCTGCTCGTGCCGGTGGACATGATTCCGGACTTCATTCCGGCCGCCGGCTTTGCCGACGACATGGTGGCGGTGACCGCCCTGCTCGGCATCTGCAGCCGGCACATCACCCCGGCCATCCGGGAGCGGGCACAGCGCAGACTGGAGCAATGGTTTCCGCTCACCCGCTGAGGGTGGTCTGATGTGATGGCCGCTGAGGGGCTCGACCGGGAGCAGCTCGACCAGCTGCAGTCTCTACTGCGCGACTGGTTGCGCCACAACGGCCGCACCCAGGGCGATCTGCGGCGAGCTTTGCGGGCGGCATCCATCCGCATGCCGGTGCTGGTTGATGCGTTGCACCGCATCTACCGCCAGGAGGGTGCGGCCGGTCTGGCTGTCACCCTTTGCGGCATTGAACAGCATTGGCAGGAGGAAGGCCCTCCAACCAGCTTTGAAGCCCCCGAGGATGCGCTCGGCCAGCTTGATCTGCTGCTCGCCGAAATCCGCGACGATCTTCAGCTGACATAATCCGACGCTCGCGGTCAGAGTGGGGCAAGATCACCCCATCTGCCGTGTGTTGATGCCCTTGCTGCGCCTTGCCCTGTTGGCCCTGCCCTTGCTGGCCCTGGGCCCGATCCCTGCCCACGCCCAGGTGGAAACCTTCCGGCTGGGGCCGGGCAGCAGGGTGAGCCCCGAAAGCCGTGTGGAACCCCGCGACTGTGTCACCGACCCCAAGACCGGGGCCATCACCTGTCGGACCACAGTGGAAACCCCGCCAGGTTCCACTCCGGCCCGCCCTGAGCTGCAACCCTTCCGGAACTGACCTGTGGTGCGCTTATGGCTGAGCCGCGGCCTCAGCGATGCCGTGGTGCTGCGGCGCTTTGATCGCGTCGAGCGCCAGATCACCAAGCTGCTTGCTGTGTTGCTGCTGGTGGTGGTGATCGTGGGCAGTGTGCAGCTCGCCTGGAGCGTGCTGCTGTCGCTCACGGTGCCCGAAGACAACTGGCTCGCTGGCCCCCTCACCCGTCTGCTGGGCGACCTGCTCAACCTGCTGATCGCCCTGGAGGTGCTCCAGAACCTCACGGCCTATCTGCGGCGCCAGGTGGTGCAGATCGAACTGGTGCTCACCACCGCCATGACCGCCGTGGCGCGGAAGGTGATCGTGCTGCCCGCCTCCGCGGAGAACAAACCGATGCTGCTGGTGGGTCTGGGGGCGTCGGTGTTGGCCCTGGCCTGCGCCTACTGGCTCGTGCGCCGGGTCAGCGTCCGGCCGGTTCCTGCCAGAACAGGGCCAGCCACACCGTGCCCGGATCAGGATCGGTTGCCAGCAGACGATGCCGCTGGTGGGCTGGGATCATCAGCTGATCACCGCGGTTGAGTTCCACGGGGGCGTCCCACCCCTCCAGCTCCAGCCGGGCGCTGCCCTGCAGCAGGCTCACCCACTCGTGCTCATTTTGGTCGTACCAGAAGCCCGCGGGGCTGGCCGCCAGACACGAATGGATGCGCTCCAGTCGCCAGGTGGGCTGTTGGGCCAGCACCTCCACCGTCTCCGCGCCTGGGGCCGGACACGGCGTTGCCAGCAGGTTGGTTGCCGCTGGGTGGCCTCCGCTGGCCGCCGGCGCCTCACCCCAACGGCGACCGATCTCAAAGCCATGCTCTCGGGCCAGTTGCACCACGTCGTGGTGGTTGCTGCAGGCGATCAATTGGTGCCGCAAGGATGGCAACCGTTCGCTGAGGGCTACGAAGGCCTCCAGTTGTCGCACTTTGTGGATGAACCGTTCGAGATCCTCGGCGGCCATGGAAGACTATGCAGCGTCTGATCATCCCAGGTGGCGTTCCATGCGCCAGCGCCGGAAAGGTTCGCCGGCAAAGATCAGCTCTTCCTCGGTTTTCACCTGCCAGCCCAGCCGCTCAAGCAGCGGCCGCGACAGCTGGCTGGCCTCGGTGCGCAGGCGTTGGATGCCCTGGGCGGCGGCATGGGCCTCCAGGGCGGTGACCAGTCGGGTGGCGAGTCCACGCCGGCTGGATCGGCCGCGGCAGTAGAGCAGTGACAGGCGATCGGCGGGATCGAGCAGGGCAAAAGCTTCGAAGGTTTGATTGTGATCCTCCGTTGCCGCAGGGTTGCAGGCGAGTAGGCCATACCCGCGCTTTACAGCCTGATGGAGATCGGGGCTGCGGGCGGCATGCCCAGCCCAGGCCCTAATCTGCCGCTCGGTGTAGAGCTCCTGGGTTTGGCTGATCACGGCATCGTGATAGACCGCAATCAAGCCCTGGAGATCGCTGGGTTCAATCGCTCGGATCAAGACTGCCGGCACGGTGGGGCCAATCGCTGTTCCTGATTCTGAGTCAACGGGTTGGCAACAGTGCGTTATCCTGTATCTTATCAGGGAGGATCTGGCCCATCCAAGCTGGATTCACCACCTGGTCTCACGGGCAATCCATTCGCCCCCCACCCACCGAAAGAACGATGCTCACCGGTTCGGAACTATTAGCCAAGGTCAAGGAGCTCGGCGACGTGAGTAAGTCCGAGATCGTTCGGGCCTGCGGCTACGTGTCAGACAAGAAGGATGGCGGTGAAAGGCTGAACTTCACCGCTTTCTACGAAGCGCTGCTCGAAGCGAAAGGCGTGGAGATTGGTTCCACCCCGAAAGGTGGTAAGGCCGGCCGCAAGCTGAGCTATGTGGCCACCGTGCAGGGCAACGGCAACCTGCTGATCGGCAAGGCCTACACCGCTCTCCTCGACCTTCAGCCTGGCGATGAGTTTGAAATCAAGCTGGGCCGCAAGCAAATTCGCCTGCTGCCGGTGGGCAGCAGCGACGACGAAGAGTGAGTGGCAACACTCCGCGCACCTGGCGTCGGCATCTGCAAGCCAGTCTCGCGGTGTTGGCTCTTCTGCTCGTCGTTTTTTTGGCCTGCGTTTGGGCGCCGCCCGCCTGGGGCGATGGGGCTGAGCTTTTTGCACAGCATTGCGCTGGATGTCACCTCCATGGTGGCAACATCATCCGTCGCGGCAAAACCCTGAAGTTGGCGGCTCTGGCCCGCAACGGCATCAACAACCCTGCAGCGATCGCTCAGATCGCTGCCGAGGGTATCGGTCAGATGGACGGCTACGCCACCGTGCTGGGCGAGGGAGGGCCGGAAGCCGTTGCGGCCTGGGTGTGGGATCAGGCTCAGAACGCCTGGATCCAGGGGTAAACCTCCAGCGCCGTCCAGATCCCCTGGCGCCAATACACGTCATTCCTGATCAGCGCCTCCACCTGATCGCGGCTCTCAGCTTCATAGATGCCGAAGACGTGGGTGCTGCCCTCCGTGGGGCCGAGGGTCACCAGGATTCCTTCATCCTTCTGGCGTTGCAAGCCCGCGAGATGTTCTTCGCGATAGGGCGTACGGCGCTCAAGGGCGTTGTCGCAATAGGTTCCCCAGAGCACGAAACGCATGGCCGTTTGGATGTCCTCGTTAAACGTTAAGCGCTGGGTCGCTGGACGCCCGCCAGAAGGCGCCGTCGCAGCCGCCGGGCCCAGCCCATCGCCAGAAGCCCGCCACTCATCGGGAGCGGGCCCGGTACCGGTGTAGCGGCGAACAACCCGGTGAGCTCTGAATCTTCAGCCTCGGGTGGCAGGGTGTTGAACGGCGGTGCGGAAAAGTACTCCATGTCCACCGCCGGGGTGAGAAATGTGGCGTTGAAGTAGTTGGCGAAGGTGCCATCGGCGAAGCCCACGCCAAATCCGTGGCTGGTGAGCTGGCCAGGGCCCAAGTCGCCTTGGCGCAGTAGGTTGTCTGCCTCGTAACATTGGCTGGCACTCAGGCAATTGCCCGGGATGGCCGTGCCAGCAGGAAGGAAGCTGGTGATCGCTACACCGTTGCGGTGGCCTGATACGGCTGTAATTGTGTGAAAGCCGCTGGCATCGGTGGCCGCAGTGGTGCGGAGTTTGCCGCGGGCGTCGATGGCGGGTTGGCCACCTGTGGCGGGCCGCAGGAAGCTCCAGTGCCAGCTCTGGGCCTGGGCTGGCATGGGGAGAGCAAGCATGCCTGCGGCGAAGAGTGGGGCCAGCAGTGGGGCCAGCCGTGGGATCCGGCGCATTGGCAAGGCCCCGTATTGGAGCGCTCGATACGATCGCTTCAAACTACGTTGGGTGTTCTGAATGGGGTTGCGTTAACGGGAATCGATCACACACGATCAAGTCCCTGGCGCATTGCGGTGCAGAAGCGTCCTGCGGCTTCGGCCACATTGGCACCGGCTTCATGAGCAGCGGCCATCACCTTGACCAGAGCGCTACCCACGATGGCACCATCGGCACCCCAGGCCTTGACTTGGTGCGCCTGGTCGGCCCCCGAGATGCCGAATCCCACCGCCACGGGCGTGCTCCCCTGGGTCTTGAGGGCCTGCACAAGGGGCTCAACCCTGCTTTCAAGGGCCGTGCGCATGCCGGTGACGCCGGTGACGCTCACCAGATAGGTGAAGCCGCGGCTGACCGCATGGATGCGGGCCATGCGCCCTGCCGGGGTTGTGGGAGCCACCAGCAGCACCAGATCCAGCCCTTCGGCGGCAGCGATGGCAGAGAGCTTCTCCGCTTCCTCCAGCGGAAGATCGGGTACCACCAGCCCTGCGGCACCGGCGGCGGCGGCGTCTCGGCAAAAATCCGCCATCCCCCGGTTGAGCAACGGGTTGCTGTAGGTGAACAGCACCACGGGAATCATGAGCTGACCCTTCAGGGAGGCCAGCAGTTCCAGAACCCGTCCGGGGGTAGTGCCGGCTGCCAGGGCCCGGGCGGCTGCCGCCTGGATCACCGGTCCATCGGCGAGAGGGTCGCTGTAGGGAATCCCCAGTTCGATCAGATCGGCGCCGGCAGCCTCCAGCGCCTGCAGGCTGGCGGCCGTCACCTCCAGTGAAGGGTCGCCGGCCATCAGGAAGGGCATGAGGGCGCAGCGCTTCTGTTGCCGCAGTACCGCGAAGCGGCGGGCGATCGGGGTGAGGCTTGGAGCGGTGACAGCAGGCATCGGGCCCGGAGGCGGGACGTGCCTCTGAGCCTATGGGGTGGCGGAGCGGCCAGCTTCGGCTTCGGATCCGGTGGCGCCCACCTCTGCCAGGAGCCGCTGCTGCTCTTCGGGGCTGAGGGCCTCAAAGCGCGCCAGCAGCTGCTCATCGGTGAAGGCGTCGTAAGCGGCGCGGTACGTGCGGCGCTGGTCCATGTAGGTCATGCGGCCGCTCACCACGCGCCATAGATAGCTGCCGGTCCAGCCGACCACAACCAGCATCAGCAGCGCCGAAGCGGCGATGCCCGCAGAGAAGGCCCCCAGGCCTTGGCGTTGGAACACTCCATAGCCGGCGGCCCCAAGCCCGAGCACCAGCAAGCCCAGCAGCAGGGCCTGGCCGCGGGTCACGCCCCGCCCTCCCCCTGTGTGCTCGCTCATGCCCGCTGACCCTGGCCCGCGAGCCGCAGGTTGAGGAAGGGGGCAAACAGGATCAGCCCTGGAAAGAACAGAAACACCAATCCGTAGATGGCGGTGCGTTCGATCTTGCCCATCACCATCCAGCGGCGATTCATCCACCAGAAGAGGGCGAGGGGAACCACCACCAGGTAAGCGCCCGCCAGTGTGGTGTACAGAGCCAGCACCAGCAGGGTGTCGAGAGACAGGTGGGCCATCAGGTCACGCAGGAAGCCAGGCACGGGCCGGGTGCGGGTACGCCAAATCTAGATTCCGGCGGCCCAAGGCGTTGGTTGCCCGCGGGTTGCCAACGGTTTAGGCTCAACCCAACGATTTCTGCCCATGACCGTTCTGGTGACCGGCGCTGCCGGATTCATCGGTTACCACCTCTGCTGTCGGCTGCTGGAGCGGGGGGACACGGTGGTGGGGCTTGACAACCTCAATAACTACTACGACCCGGGCCTCAAGCGGGCACGACTGGAGCGGATTGGGCACGTTGCCGCCTCGATGGGCGGCCGCTTTGCCTTTGTGGAGGCCAGCCTGGAAGCTCCCGGCGCCCTGGAAGCCCTGTTTGCCCAGCATCGGCCCCGCCGGGTGGTGAATCTGGCAGCTCAGGCTGGGGTGCGGTACTCGATTGATCATCCGGCGGTGTACATCCAGGCCAATGTGGTGGGTTTCGGCTTGCTGCTGGAAGCATGCCGCCACCATCACATCGAGCATCTGGTGTATGCCTCCAGCAGTTCGGTGTACGGCGGCAACCGGCAATTGCCCTTCACGGAATCCCAGCCCGTGAACCACCCCGTGAGCCTCTATGCCGCCAGCAAACGGGCCAATGAGCTGATGGCCCACACTTACAGCCACTTGCATGGGCTGCCGGCGACAGGCCTGCGTTTCTTCACGGTGTACGGCCCCTGGGGGCGGCCCGACATGGCTTTGTTCCTGTTCACCCGAGCGATTCTCGCTGGCGAGCCGATTCAGGTGTTCAACCGCGGCGAGATGGTGCGGGATTTCACCTACATCGACGACATGATCGAGAGCCTGGTGCGGGTGCTCGACAAACCCGCCACCCCCGATCCAGCCTTTGATGCCAGAGAGCCTGAGGCGGCCACCAGTTGGGCCCCCCATCGGCTGTTCAACATCGGCAACTCCTGTCCCACTCCCCTGCGCGACTACATCGAGGCCATCGAGAACGCCACCGGCCGTTCCGCGATCCAGGAGTTGCTGCCCATGCAGCCCGGAGATGTGCCGGCGACCGCGGCCGATTGTCGCCGTCTTGAGGCCTGGATCGGTTTCCGCCCGGCAACCCCGGTGACCGAGGGTGTGGCCCGGTTTGTGGCCTGGTATCGCCGCTACTACGGTGCCTGAAGCTCCAGCCCGCAGGTGATCCAGGATCTCGGCGCCTACCGCACCCCGCCCGATTGGTCGCCGGGCGCCCCTCTTCTCCTGCAGCTGCTTTGGTTCAGCCTGGGCGCTCCCCTGCTCGCCAACCGCTGGCTACCGGGCTCAGGCTGGAGGGTTGGGTTGTTGCGCCGCTTTGGTGCCCGCATCGGCGCGGGGTGTCGGATCAAGCCGGGGGTGCGGGTGAAATTTCCCTGGCGGCTGGTGGTGGGCGATCACTGCTGGCTGGGGGAAGCGGCCTGGATCGACAATCTGGCGGTGGTGACGATCGGTGATCGGGTGTGTCTGTCACAGGGATGCTTTCTGTGCACGGGCAACCACGACTTCCGATCGCCCGGTTTCGAGCTGCGGCTGGGCCCGATCTGTATCGAGGCAGACGCCTGGGTGGCCGCCAGGGCTGTGCTCGCTCCGGGAACCACCATCGGCCGGGGAGCTGTGGTGGCGCTCGGAGCGGTCGTCCATGGCCAGGTGCCGGCCGGGATGATCACCAAAGGAAATCCCGCCGTGATCGTGGGACCTCGATCGCGACGGGATTCGTGATGGAGCGAAAGGGTGGTGAAGCTGAGGTTTCGCGTGCAGGCTTCAGCGCAGATCAGTGGTGGGACGGGTCAGCGTGGGACGCGTGATTCTGGGAATGGAAGCAGGCCGGGTGGTGGTGGCCGGCGTGGGAGCCAGATCGGTGGTTTTGGAGAGAAGGGGAGCAGCTGTCCTGTTCAGCCGGGTCTGGAAGACGGCGACACCGGTTTGCGGCTTGGTGTAGAAGGACAGGTTGCCCGCTTGCTGGGCTGCAATCGGCTGCGAGGGCTTGGGGCGGGGGATCACGCTGAGGGGAGGGCGTGTTGGGGGCTGGGGCCGTGAAGGAGGCGGTGTGGCCGCTTGCACGGGCAAGCCGGAGAGAGCGGCAAGGGGGAGGGCAGTCAAAGCTGCGACGATGCGCTTACTCATCACGGTGCTGATCTAGTGCCTCCATCATAGCAGCACTGATCAATTCTGGAAGAACCCTGTGCGGAAATTGTCACCCCATCCCACCGTCAGAACGCCAATGGTGCCGTAGGGGGTGTTGTTGAAGACGTCGGCGGCCAGAAGGTTGACAAAGACGGGGACATCATGAAAAGGGATGTACGAGAGACTTACATTGGCCCCCCGCCCGCTCACGCCCACGGAGGCCCCCAGGTTGCGGGTGAGTTCCACCCCCACCGCGCCGAACACCCCGGCATCTCCCTGGGTGCGGAAGTCGTCGTTCAGCGGCGCGAAGAGCCGCCCCCCCCCTCCGGCGCTGACCTGCAGCAAGCGCTGGAATTCGGGATTGCCGGGCTGCAGGGGCACCACCAGCGATACGGCGCCGTAGGGCGTCACGGGATTCTCCACGTCGGCTTCGTTGCCATAGGTGTAGGCGTCAATGAACCCGCCAGCTGCCGACAGCGTGAAGCCGGGACGCATCACCAGCACGCGACCGATGTTGGCGCTGAGGCCGCCGTTGGCGCCGAAGTTTTTGGTGCTGCCGATGCCCCAAAACACATCGACCCCGACGGTCTTGATCGGATCGCCGAAGCTGAGGGCGAGATTCACCGAGCCATCCGGTGCGCCATCCCGCTCGCGGCCGGCGGTGCCAGCCGAACCGGAAATCGAGTAATCACCCCAGCGGCCGGCGAATCCCGTGGGCTGACCGCCACTGAGGAAGGGCGACAACAGCGGCGACGGGCCAGGGGCCCGACCCGGTGCCGCGTCGATGGCCGTGCTGGGGCGGGCCGCTGTTTCCGGGGGCGGGATGGTGGCTGGGGCTGCGGGCGCGTCCCTCAAGATCGCTGTGCTGCTGGGCGCCGCCACGCCGTTGGCAGGCACAAGCCGGGCACGGGGTGGCGGCCCTGGAATCGTTGTGGGGCTCCAGCTGGCCTCGGGGCCGCGGCCTTGATCAAGCCGCTGCCAGATCCGTGCTTGTGCCGCTGCGCTGATCAGGGTTGCGCACGGTACGGCCAGCAGAATCCCAAGAGCGGCGAACCGGCCGGCTGACCCCATGCTGCTGACCATGCCGACGGACTGCGCTGGCAACTTATCAGCAATCTCGCCGCGGCGGAATCCACATAGCGTCGCCATAGGAAAAGAACCGGTAGCCGGCGGCGATCGCAGCCTCGTAACAGGCCAGCAGCCGCCGCCGGCCGATCAGGGCGCTCACCAGCAGCAGCAAGGAGCTGCGCGGCAGGTGAAAGTTGGTGAGCAGCCCATCCACCACCTGAAAATGGAAACCGGGCTGGATCACCAGATTCACCGGGCCTGCAAAGGGCACCAGCTGGCCGCCGTGGAGGGCGGCCACCCCCTCGAGACTGCGCACCGAGGTGGTGCCCACCGCGATCACCCGCCCGCCGCGGCAGCGGCAGGCGGCCACCGCCTCCACCAGCTCGCTGCGAACGTTCACCCACTCGCTGTGCAGCTCCAGGGTGGAGAGATCGTCCTGCTCCAGCGGGCGAAAGGTCCCCAGACCCACATGCAGGGTTACCGCCTGGCGCTCGACGCCGCGCTGCTCCAGTGCGGCCAGCAGCGCATCGGAGAGGTGCAAGCCCGCTGTGGGGGCCGCCACGGCCCCGGGTCGAGAGGCATACCGGGTCTGATAGCGCTCGTCGTCATCGCCGGTGGCGGGATGCTGGATGTACGGGGGCAACGGCATGGCCCCCAGGCGCTGCAGCAGCGGCTCCAGCGATGCCGCATCAGCGCAGCCGGCTGGGAAGCGCAGCACCCGGCCGCCGCTGGCCCCATCCACGGCCACCACCTGCAGCGCGGGTCGCTCCTCGGCCGCGATGGCCGTCGTTGGGTCGATCGCCTCCAGGTGGAGGGTTTCACCTGGCCGCAGCCGCTTGGCTGGTCGGGCCAGGCACAGCCAGTCGGTGGGGGCGGCGGCTGGATCCCGCCAACGCTCCAGCACCAGCAGCTCCACCGCGCCACCGCTGGCCCGCCGGGCTCGCAGCCGCGCCTTCAAGACCCGGGTGTCATTCACCACCAGTAGATCGCCCGCCTGCAGCTCCTGCACCAGATCCCACACCTGCCCATGGCGTAGCCCCTGGTCGGCCACCACCAGCATGCGAGCAGCGTGGCGCGGCTCGACCGGCGTTTGGGCAATCTGCGACTCCGGTAGCTCAAAGGCGTAGCTGGCCAGACTCCAGTCAGCCGGATCGGGCGAGACCGACGTCATCGAAGCAGGGCTCAGAGGGCCAGGCTTTC
>JAYKGR010000010.1:0-14996 GCA_035285645.1 Cyanobacteriota bacterium
CCTATCCCCATCACCCCCAGTAGCGCCCGCTCCAGTTCCGCCAGTTCTTCCCGGCTGAGGGAGGTGAGGGGGGCCATCACCCAAGCGGGAGCGATCCAGAGAGCGCGGCTGATCCGCCATCGCAAAGGAGTCGCAAAGAAGGCGGTCGCGGGCGCGGATCGGGACCCGCAGTGCCCGGGCGCCGAGGCGGTCCTGGGTGGTGAGGGGCACCACCACCACCGTGGCCAGGCCGGCCTGCGTGATCGGATCGGCCTGGAGAATCACCACCGGACGCAGCTTGCCCACCTCTGCGCCCTGATTGGGATTGAGGCGCGCCACCCAGATCTCACCCCGACGCATCAGCGCCACTCCCCTCCGCCAACGCCAGGGCCTCGCTGTCGGTCGGCAGGAAATCTGCCGCCACATCCAGACTTTCGGCCCGTGCCGAGGCATCGCTCGCCAGCGCTTCGGCGGCGGCGACGAGCCCGGCCATGAAGCGATCCTGTTCCCGACGGCGGAGCAACTCCTCCAGGGCCTCGCGGATCAGCTCCGAGCGCGGCTGACCGAAGTGACGGGCCTCCTCACCCAGTCGGCGCTCCAGGCCTTCCGGCAACCGCAAGCTGAACGCAGCCATACCAGACGTGCGGACAAGTCGTATTTCATTCTGTCATGCACTGGAGGGAGCTGGTGTTCCCCATGGGCCGGGCTAGGCCGGCCTGCCACAGGGTGGAGCAGGAGGTGGCAGGGAACTCAGAGAGATCAACAAACGCTCCGGTCGTCCTGGCAATAGCCGGAACCCCATCGACGCGTAGAAGCTGTGGAGGCGAGCCCGTTCCGCTTCTCCAGCAGTAGCCGCCACATCAAGCAGCATCAGCCGCACGCCCAGGATCTGCCCCGCCCGTTGGCACTGTTGCATGGCATCCACCAGCAGGATGCGACCGAGCCCCTTGCCCTGGTGCCTCCGGTCGACAGCCAGGTGGCTCAGAAAAACACCTGGGATCAGGTTTGAGCGCGGTGCCCGTGGGGCAGCATCGGCAGGCACATCGGCCACGCCGATGGCATGGGCATTGATGGCGTAAAAGCCCAGGCAGGCCCGCGGTTCGCCTGCCTGGGTGGCGTCAGTGGCGACGTAAAGCCGGGTGTAGCCATCACGCTGCTGGCGCTTGGCGGTGCGCCGCAGGAAACTGTCCTGGCTGTCGCTGCCGCAGCTGAGGTCCTTGGTGTCGTGCAAGCCAGGGTCAAAGGCTTCGATCCGAACCGCCACCGGATCCGGAGCGCACGTCCTTGTCCTGGTGCAGCTGCCAAGCCTCCAGCAGGGCGGGCGTTGGTGTGGTCTCTGCGTCGAGCGCGGCGAGCGCTGTGATGCAGAGTCGCCAGGTCCTCCTCATCGATGATCGCCAGAGGCCATCAAACGCCCCATCAGGAGCAGCGCTGGAACCACCGCCACGACCGAGGTGGCGAAATAAGCTTCCCAGCCAAGCCAGCCAGCCACCAGTGGCGCCGGCAGTTCGGCCAGAAAGCGGCCCAGGGTCATCAGAGCGGCCAGCAGTGAGAATTGTGAGGCCGCCAACGCGGGCTCACACAGGCTCATCAGGAAGGCGAAATACCCCACCTGAGCCAGTTCATTGGCAAAAGCATCCAGTCCCACCGCCAGCATGAGCGCAGACTGCGCTCCATCAAGAAAGCCGTCCTGGCGGGTGAGGGTCCAGTAGCCGAGATTGCCACTCACCGCCAACACCGCCCCCACCCAGAGACAGCGCTGCAACCCCAGGCGTTCATACAACCAGGCCCCGCAGATGGCACCGAGGAGAGTCATGCTCGTGCCCAGGATCAGCACTACGCCACCCACCTGCTCCGGTCTGTAGCCCTGGGAGAACAGGAAAGGCAGCTGCAACACACCGGTGAAACTGTCGGTCCAGCGGTAGGTGACCACCACGCCCAGCAGCAATACCAGCCGACGCCAGCCCAGCCGACGCCCCATCGCCTGAATGGCGCCGCGGAGTGAGGCCCTGCGTCCTTCCGCCTTGGGATCGGCGACGCTGGGCGCCCACAGGGTGACTAGCATCATGGCGGCCATGACGCCTGTCAGCAGCAACAGCACCCCTGGCCAGCCCAGCCGCGGCACCAGCAGCAGAGACAGGCTGCCCATCCCGATGAGGGCCAGCTTGTAGCCCAGGGAGGAGACCATTGAGCCGGCACCGAGTTCGGAAGCCGGAAGGATCACGATCCGATAGGCATCGATCACAATGTCCTGAGAGGCGCTGAGCACGGCCACCACCAACGCGATCAGCAGCAACCACTGCAATCCCAGGGCCCCTGAAGCCCGCGGCATCACGAAGCCGAGCATGGTCACGGCCAGCCCCAGCTGCAGCACGAGGATCCAGCCACGCCGCTGATCCAGCCAGGGGGGTGTGAAGCGATCAAAGGCGAAGGCCCACAAGATCCTGATGCTGAACACCAGCTGCACGAAGCCGAGGGCCCCGAGCCAGGCCAGTGGGACTGACATTGCGCTGAGCCAGCCACCCAGCAGTCTGGTGAGCAGCATGTAGGGCAGACCACTGGAGAAGCTCAACCCCGCGATCACCGCCAGCCGACGCCTGCGCAACAGCAAGCCAGCATCTGCAGTGCCGCCTGCATGAGGGTGGCTTTCGAAAGTCATCTGTCAGCGAGACCCCAATGGCATAAATTATCAGTCCCCATGTGCAGCTTCATGATCTCTATCCAGCCCGTCGTTCTGACGACGCCAGACTGGAAGCAGCGAGCCATCGATATCGCCCGGCCTTTTGGCGAGAGTCAGCATTTTTGCGAACCCATCATTCACTGCGATAACAACCATCTCGGAGCGGCGATGTCCAGCTTGCAGGCCATCCAGAACGCCTGCCGAGCCGGCTCTCATGTGCTGTTTCTTGAGGATGATCTTGTGGTTGATTCCAGTGCGCCTGAGCGCATCAGTGCGGTCGACTTTCCAGACGATGTAGCCGTGATCAGTTTCTGCGACATGCGCGAAATCCCCGAGTTCAGCGAAGACGGTCTCTACAGTTGTTCTGCCCTGGGTAGTGATGGGTTCGGCTGGTGGGGTAATCAGGCCCTGCTCATCCATCGGGAGTCAGCCCGGATGCTGGCACTCAGCGACTGGTTTTCTGCCGAGATCGAGGCATCGAAGGGTCTGAGAAGCCATCGCATCCTGTATGAGGATGATGGCCGCAACTGCAGCGACATCCGCATGGCGCTGCTGGTGCACCATCATGGTGCCCCCCGCAGCCGTTATGCCGTTCATGTGCCGAGCCTGTTGCTCCATGTGGGCAATGAATCCCGTTGCTTTCCAGGCAGGCGTCTGGGTGAACGCCAGACGCGCAACTGGATTGGCGACAGGCGTAAGCCCCGTTTGCAACCGTTGCCGGCCTGGGCCGGGCCGGGGTTGCCATCGGCTGGGTGACGACTGTGGAGACCAGCGCAGCTTCGGGGCCGCTCCAGGGCGCGCTGCAGGTGGGAGGTGTTGGCGGGAGAGCGGAGCAGCTGCGCCGTTTCCATTGCACCGTTTCCATGGACGCCAGCCAGCAGTTCCCGCAGGCGATCCGCCGCTGGGGGAGCAGCCTGGCGGTCAGACTCCCGGCCGATTGCCTGCGTCGGGAACGGAACCCGGCAGAGGATTGGAGCATGGCAGTCACCCCTTCCGTTCAGAACACTCCCAACGACACACCGCTGATGGAGATGATGGTGTCGTTGAAGTCCCTGTCACTGCGGCCTGAGGCGACAGCGATGTCCTCGATGCCGAGCACATAGCTGCTGGGGTCGGAGCCGAGGCGCACCATCTGGGTTTCGCCGCCGGGGTTGGCGGCGCTGAAGGACGAGAACATGGTGTTGCGACGGCCGTTCTGCAGCAGCAGCACGCCATAGCTCTTCTGGCTATCGAGCGGCAGGGCGTTGAAGGTGGCGGACTGACCAAAGGCTGGCAGATCAGCGTCGGTCAGCAGCAGCTTCTCAGCCTCGCTGCGGGCCAGGGCGGCCTGGAGATAGCCGGCCTCGCCGGGGCTCCTGCCATTCACCATGCCGGTGATGGAATCAACGGAATAGAAACCGATCGCATTGTTGTAACCGGCGAGGCGTTTCACCTCCACGGCGGGAGCGATCGGCACCAGCGATGGGGCGGTGCCGCTGGCCTGCCAGAACTCCACGGAAACGCCATCCTGGAAGCGGGCGGTGATCTGGTTGCCGTTGATGCTGATGTCCTGGAGGTTCAGCGCCACACCGTTGCGGGTGGCGGTGGGCGCCCAGGCCTGGGCGCTGAGGTTGGCCACCGTGGTGATCGAACGGCTGCCAACCGCCAGCCCCTCGCTGCGCTGCCAGCCCGCTTGTGGGCTGTTGTCGAGGGCCCTGGCCGGATCGATCGAACCGGCCGTGCCGCCGCTGGCCGCTGTCAGAAGGGTCTGGCTGGTGGTCCCGGCCTGCAGGCCGAAAGTCACCGAACCGCTGCCGCTGTCGGAGCGCCAGCTGGTGAGGGGCCCGTTGTGCTGGAAGCGGATCTGGTCGGTGCCCACCTGTTGGACGGTCTGCTCAAGAACCGGTGCCGGGCCGAGCACAGACACCTTGGGGTCTGCAGCGGTGGCGTTGAAGTTCAGCTCCAGGGTGGTTTGGATCTGCTGGTTGGTACGACCATCGTGATCAAGGGGAAGATTGGCGAGCGATTCGTCGCTGATCACAAAGCTCGCATCCCGGTCGAAATCCCGGAGCGAGATCTCCATGCTCTGGCTGGTCTGCGTAGCATCGGCGCGTTCCCGAAGGCTGATCTGCAAGCGGAGCTTGGGATCCGGGTCTGCGTTGTGGTCGGCGCGCAGGCTGATCTGAGCCGTCTTGGCCGCTGCATCGACGGCCATGGCGACTCCCGACAGCACAGCAGACTGACCTTGGCCGGGGTCGCTCGCGGGCTTGAGGACCACATGCAGCTCCTGCTGCTGGCTGTAGCGGAGCTCCTCAACCTCCAGGGAGACCGATGTGGCTTGGCGATAGCGCAGCGCTTGTGACAACAGGGGGACCGTGATCTCCTTGATCGTTTCGCCAGGGCGGAACACCACCGTGCCAGCAACCACCGCGTAATCCAGTCCCGGTCTCGCCTGGCTGTTGCGGGTGCTGGTGCTGTAGCTCACCACCTGATGGCCGGAGGCATCGGCGCGCTCGATGGAGAAGCGGGCGGCGGGGCTGGCGGTGGTGGTGCTGCTGGTCGAGAGCGTCAGTCCGTTGCCGAACGGCATGCTGCGGGATTGGCTGGAGGGGAGGGACAGAGCAGGACCTGCGTCCTCTGAAGCCAGTGCCGTCGAACCCATCATGGCGAGCAGGCTCGCGCCCGACGGTGTTTCCGAAGCATCGAGGCAGAGCACATGGGCATCCAGCCAATCGCTGGCACCGGAGCCTGCGGGATTGAGCACGTACACCAGGGTGGGATTGGATGTCCCCGGTGTGGTGGCGGCGCCGGCGGTGTAGGCGCTCCACAGCAGGCCGCCAACGTTGGTGTCGAAACCGCTGTTGCGCTGGAACTCGCTGGTGAGCACGATCGAATCGAGCCGATCGGGCGTCAGGAAGAGGATGCGATCGGGATTGATGGCGTTGACCGCCGCCGCATCAAAGCGCAGAATATTGGCACCAAAGTCCTGGGAGCTGATCAGCTCGATATCGCGCAGCTTGGTGCCAGCGAAATATTGAGGCGCTTCCACATTGAGGCGGAAGTCGTAGGACTGTTCTGCCTTGCCCCGGAGACTCAGCACGTCGAAGCCTGAGCCGGCGTCGATGCGCAGGAAGGCATTGTCGATGATCGAGATACTGTCGTCACCGGCGCCGGTGACGATCACATCACCTCCGCCATTGCTGTCCACCTGATCGGCGCCCTGCAGGCTGTAGATCACATCAGCGAGGGGTGTGCCCACCATGGTGTCACTGCCATCGGTACCCACCTGAGAGGCGATGTTGAGGTAATCGCCGCCGAACAGGGCGTATTGGTTGTCGACGGATTTGGCGGGGTCGGACGGATCTGAGATCAGCATGTCCATGAAGCCATCGCCGTTGATGTCGATGTTGGCGTCGATGGAATAGCCGGCGAGAGAGATCTGGTTGGCCGGACCGATCTCGTTGAGCGGGACGTTATTGATGACATTGCTGATGGAGCTGATCTTGTAGACAAATGGCGAAGCGTTGGTGCCAGCACCTGAGGTGGTGTAACTGCTTTGGCCGGTGATGAGCGCAAGACTGGAATCAACCATGGCAGCTCCCACCACGTTTCCCCCGGAACTGGGTTGTGCTTTGAACCCTGACCATGTTTTGTAGTCGCTTCCGAGGGCGAGATTGGCGGCCGGAGTGACTGCGGGATAGGTCGTGCTTCCGGGCGTCATGTCGCCACTCTGGTAAACCAGAAGGCCCAGCTGCGTGGAATTGGACATCAGGGAGAGCCCCTTGTACTGGCTGGACGGCCAGGATCCATTGGGGAAGGCGTAGACATCCCAATCACCGAAGCCCGCCCGATCATTGGCGCTGGCAGCAATGTTCAGGGAAATGGTCTGATTGAAGCTGATATTCGACGAGGGGGGCGTGTAGGCGCTGTAAGCGATCAGGGTTTTACCTTGGAAACGCGTTGCCGAAAGATTGGGCGTACTCGTCCAAACACTGACCGGCTTATTGGCCGCCGTGGTGACCACCCCACCGGGTCCCGGTGTGATGACACCGGCGGCACCGAGGGTCCCCCAGGCGCCGGCTCCGGTTTCGGGCTTGGTCGCGTAGGCGGCCATCAGATTGGTGGTCGGGGGAATGGACCCCTTGGAGGGCGCCGCGTAGGCGGCGTAATAGAGGGCCAGGCGATCGCCCTCATTCACAAGTGCAGGCGGAAGATTGGAGGTGAACGGCAGGGTCACCAGCTGGGCACTGCTCAAAGACGACGCATTGCTGCTGCTCTGCAGATCAGCTAACGTTGCCGACCAGAGATTGATCGAGTTGCCACTGAGAATCGTGACATACAGGCGACCGCCATAGATGGCAGTCCCTGATGGAGCCAGGATGTTGGTTCCACTGGGGAGTGGAATCTTGCAAGCGATCTCAGGAGTGGTGGATCCGCCCGATGCAGCGTAGCGATTGATGATCAAGTTGGCATACGAGACCGCAGAAATCCCAAAGCTATTCGATGTTGATGAACTGATTGGCAGGCTGACGGCGTAGAGGTTGCCCCTTTGATCAGCAATTGCCGTCGATGGCGTCCATTGATTGCCAATTCCCGCCTGCACATTAACGCTGGGATTATATGCAGTGGGGCGACTCGATTCTTGGACCGCTGGAAATGCATTGAGCGCAATCGATGGCTGGTAGTCCTGAATTGGAACCAGCCAGTTCTGCAGCAGCGAGGCGGCCTGCGTGGAGGAGGTGCTGGTGATGTCTGCGATTTCGCCTCTGTTAAAGGGATTGAGAGGCTGACGCAGCTGATCAAGGCGGAAGCTGTTGGTGGTCGGATCAACCTTGAACAGCGAACCGTCCACAAGCACAGGTTGAATGTCCTGGGGTGTGCCGTTGTAGATCGTCTCTTTCGGCACAAGGCTCAGCAGCACATCATCCACGCCGTTGGCATTGACATCGCCAGCGGCGCGGATGCTCCAGAGGCTGTAGGCAATCGAGCCATTGCCTGTGTCAATGCGGGCATTGCCGGCAGGGTCAAAGAAATCGGGCCGGCCATCGCCATTGAGATCGCCGTAGCTGCCGCTGCCGTTGAGGGCCGCATTCCCCCATCCCTGGGTTGGCGGCAGGCTGACGGACGTGGGCGTGAGGCCACCGAGCAGGGCGCTGGCCTCGGAGGCGCTGCTGGTTGCCGCGGTCAGATCCGCCGCCGCCACTGCGGCGGTGATCGCCGAAACGCTGGTTCCCTTGCGGGAACCGATGCTGAGGTTGACGCTGCCGCTGGCGGGAACCGCGCCGGTGATCGCTGCCACCGGGGCCTGGCTGCCCTGGGAGAAGGGTTGGGCCAGCTGCACGCTCTGGCTGCTGAGTGTGCTGTTGTTGCCGGCGAGAATCTGGCTGCTGGTGGCGGCGCCGCTGATCACCCGCAGGCCGGTGGCCAGCTGGCGGCCGCTGCTGAACTGGGCCACCACGTTCTGGGCGCTGACCAGAAGATCGGCAAAGCCGTCGTTGTCGAGATCGCCCACCGGTGTGAGTGTTGAGGCCGTCTGGCCGCTGCTCAGCAGTTGGCTGAGGGGCTGGGCCGACACCAGCGTCGTGGTGATGTTCTGGCTCGGTGAGCTGTTGGCGTTGATCGACGCCACCAGCACCTGATTGCTGCTGCTGGGGCCGAACACGCTGGCCTGCGGTGAGCTCGTACCGCCCACCGACTGCAGCAGTGCATAGGGCGTGCCGCGCCAGTTGCCGCCGCTGATCACGCCCTGCTGCAGCGCCAGCACCGGTGAGCCGTTGAGCTGATCGGCATAGCTGAGCAGCAGCGAATGGTTGAAGCTGGTGAGACCCACACCGCTGTGGGAGGCGGTGAGCGGCTGGGGCACAGCCTGGATCAGGCGCCAGCTGGAGCCAGCGCTCTGGTTGGCACTGGTTGTCAGGAAGATCGTGTTGTTGGGGCTGCTGGTGGTGCCTCCCTGATAAGCGAGATAGGTGGAGCCATTCAGGACCGTTGAGACCAGCTGACCGGAGCTGGTCTGGGTGGCAGCACCGTTGTTGTACTGGATCGAATTCTCCTGCCAACCACTGCTGGATGTCGGTGTGCTGGTGGCGGTGCGATACAGGTTGTCGTTGGTGCCCTGGTAATAGAGCGCAACGCTGCTGCCCTCGGTCACCATGCTGATCGTCTTGGCGCCCTGATTGGGAATCTGGTACTGGCTCTTCCAGCTGAGTGAGCCGGGAGAACCGGAGATGATCGGGGCGGTGGTGATGTTGATCTGGCTGTTGCCCTTGCCCACGTAGGCCAGCACCACCGTGTTGTTGACCACGGCCAGCGCCGGCGCCGTGCCTGTGGTCATGCCGCTGGGCAGCTCCGCCCAGTTGCTCAAGGCCCAGGAGCTGCCACCGTTGCTGCTGTAGTTCCAGTAGATCTGGCCATTGGTGCCGCGCACCGCCGCGTAGAGCACGCCGTTGGCCTCGGCAAACGCCGGTGGCTGTGGCGACTGCCCGTTCGAAACCACAGCCCAGCCTGGGGAGACTGCGGTCTGTGTGTCACCGCCCTGCTGGCTGATGCTCCAGCCGCCGCTGCCGTCGGCCAGCTGCACCGTGCTGTTGAGCCAGGTGGTGCTGGCCGGATCGCTGGGATTGGCGACGGCGTTGAGCCAGATCTGGTTGTCCGCGTTGCCGCTGTTGCGCACATTGGCGAGCAGCAGGGTGCCGTCCACCACCACCGGTGTGCTGGCCAGCGAGGAGCTGATGCCGCCGCTGCTGGCGTTGAGGGTGGTGGTCTGCCAGTTGAGGGCCGCCTGGCTGACGTCGACGCCGCCATTGGCTGTGAACGTCACACCTGGCAGCGGCGTGCCACCGGCGCTGAGCAGATCGAGCCGGTTGACGCTGATCGAGCCGTCGGCATTGGTGTAGGTGAGCACCAGGCCCGCCTGCGATCCGCCGCACCGGGAGCTACACCGTGCCAGGCACGGTCCCCACACCGGCATCATTGCCCTTCGAGAAGCAGGACAGCATTGGCGCTCTTTTGCTGATCAGCCAAGCCATCGCACGGCTGCCCGGCGTGCAAGCCGGCATCGCCTTCGACACCAGCGTGGAGTGGCGCTGCACACGAATCAGAAAGGAGGATGACCCCATCGCCCGCACCGGGGCGATCAGGGAAGGCCGATGCCCAGCACCCCCAGCAGCGCCCGCTCCGGTTCCGCAAGGTCTTGCCGGCTGAGGCTGGCGAGGGGGCCGTCGCCCAGGTGGGAAGGATCCAGAGAGCGCGGCAGATCCGCCATCGCAACGGAGTCGCAAAGCAGGCGATCGCGGGCAGGGCTCGGCACCCGCAGGGCCCGGGCGCTGCGCCGGTCTTGGGTGGTGAGGGGCACCACCACCACCGTGGCCAGGCGGCCCTCCGCGCTCGGCCCGCTCCAGGGAGCGCTGCAGGTGGGCGGCATTCGTCGGTGAGCGCAGCAGATGCACCGTCTCTATCAGATTGTTGTAGGTGTCAAGGGATATCACCTGGAAGCCCAGCGGGTGAGTGATTTTGTCTTCTGTGCCATCAACGCCCTGGAGAGGCAATCTGAACGACTGGATGAAAGCACGTTTCTGTTTGCATCCGCTGATGTGCTGTTGAGCAGGGGCTGAGGATCCAGGCTTGATCCCAAGGACACCCCGCTGTTTTCGTGCCGCTAGTATGAGCCGAGTCTAGTGAGTCGAGACAGATTCGCTCTAGGGTTCAGCGAGTATCTCATTCAGGTACGCCATCCCGATGGCTGGCGCGAACAAGGCCTCTGTGCGGTCGAATGCTGGGCCTATCTGGAAGCCTAGACCTGCTGCTGCTCCGATGGCCGCCACTGCCGCATCGTTGATGACTGCAGCGCCCAGCTGGTCACCAGTGTCGATAGCAGCTGCTGCCGGGCTTTAGACCCACATCACTGAGCTCAACACTTGGACAGTGTTGAGTCCCCTGGTCAGAACCCATGGATTTGCTATTTTGAGACCGTGCATTTGGAATGGGGATTCATGCCACTGAGCGGATCTGAACTGCTGGCCAAAGTTAAGGAACTGGGTGATGTGTCAAAATCCGAGCTGGTGCGCGAATGCGGCTATGTCAGCGCCAAGAAGGAAGGCGCCGAGCGTCTGAACTTCACTGCGTTTTATGAAGCGCTGCTGGAAGCCAAGGGCCTCAGCTTTGGAGCAGGCGGCGGCAAGGGCCGTGGCAAGGGCGGTCGCACGCTGAGCTATCTGGCCACCGTGCAGGGCAACGGCAATCTGCTGATCGGCAAGGCCTACACCGCCCTGCTTGATCTCAACCCTGGTGATGAATTTGAGATCAAGCTTGGCCGCAAGCAGATCAAGTTGATCCCTGCTGGTGCCTCAGAGGAGGAGTGAACACCTGCCAAGGTGCAGTTAACCCCTGGTCCAAGCGGCTGCTCAGCAGCTGCGAGGGCATCAGCAACGGTGACCTGCAGAGCCAGAGCTGCTTTGAGCACGTGCTGGCGCAGCTGACTGAGCAGCTGCCGAACGGTTGATCCAGGATCGCCCGCTAGATCTGCCGTTCGGTCGGCTTGCTCTTGTTGACGATCAGCGGGGCGGCGGTAATGCCCGTGCCGTAGAACAGGCCGGTGGGCAGGTCGATCACCGCTTCGATCAGGCCATCCTCCTGGATCCCCTTGCGGATCTCGCCCTCCTGGCCGCCGCGGAACAGCACGCCATGGGGCACTCCCCCCATCACGCCCTCCTGATTCAGCGAGGCGATCATGTGCTGCACAAAGGCCAGGCCGCCCGCATCCTTGGGCGGCAGGCCGTGGCGATAGCGGCCGTAGGGGTCGTGTTCGGTCAGGTCGCGGCCCCAGTTCTTGAGCGAAAACGGCGGATTGGCGATCACCCGATGGAAGCGCCTCAACTTGCCATCCTGCAGATGCCGCGGGTCGCCCAACGTGTCGCCGCTGCGGATGTCGGCACTGAAGATGCCGTGCAGAAACATGTTCAGCTTGCAGATCGCCCAGGTGCTGCGGTTCATCTCCTGGCTGAACAGCTGCAGGTTCGCCGGGTTCTCGCCGTGCTCCGCCACCTGCGTGACCCCTGCGCGGCGGCGTCCGCATCGCCCCACCGACTCCGCCCATTAGCCTGACCAGACCATGCAGACCAGGTTATGGCTTCCGTCCCATCGGGGTCTGCTCCCCCACGCTGCGTCAACGTTCAGGAGGCCAAGACCCACCTGTCGGCCCTGCTGGCCCGGGTTGTTGCCGGCGAGCGTATCGTGCTGGCCCGCCATGGCAAGCCCATTGCCCAGCTGGTGCCTCTTGATCCCAGCCCCCGCCGTGAGCTCGGCTTCCTGCAGGGAAGCGTGGATGAGGCGTTCTTCGAGCCCCTTCCCGAAGGCGAACTGGAGCGCTGGGGTTCTTGAAGCTGCTGCTCGACACCCACGTGCTGCTCTGGGCCCTGCTGGAACCGCAGAAGCTTTCGCCTGCCCTGCGCAACGCCCTGGAAGACAGCGACACCACGTTGCTTGTGAGCGCCGCCTCCGCCTGGGAGATCGCCACCAAGTGGAGGCTGGGCAAACTGCAGCAGGCCCGATCTGTCGTCGAGAACTACACCATGGACCTGCATCGTCTGGCGGCGGTGGATCTGCCGATCACGGCTGATGTGGCCCGGCAGGCGGGCCTTTGGGATGTGCCGCACCGCGACCCTTTTGATCGTTTGTTGGCGGCCCAGGCCCTCGCCGACGAACTCGTGCTGGCCAGTACCGACCCTGCGTTTGCCCAGTTTGCACGGGTGGTGACGCTGCGCTGAGCCGTCAGTTCCGCTGGGCGCCATCGGCGAGGTGGGCGGCCTTCGTGCGCTGCAAGGCTGTGCTGCCGGGGGGACCTTCATCGGAGGGGCTCACCAGCTCCACCACGTCACCGGCTCTGGCTGATGACGGCAGAAGCTTGCACTGAATCTGGAAATGGGCCGCGAAACCCTCTGCCAGCTGCGGCTGCGGTGGGTGTTCCAGCCAGGCAAGCACGACCGCCGCTGCGGCTGATCCTCGATCATGTCGGCAATGTCCATCGCCATGGCCTCCCCACCGATGAGAGGGAGTGGAACCTGGCCGGCCGGCGCCGGCGGGACGGCGTCTCGATCCCGATCAAGGACTGCCCGGTCTGCTTCTGCAGCTGTCCCAGCGCTGCGCAGATGTGCCCGGACTGCGGCCACCTGTTTCTTGCTGACGAGCGCGATGAGCAGCGGCGCGGGCTGCAGCAGCTGGAGGGCGAACTGGTTGAAGTCATGGTCTCAGCCCGCCACCGGCCCAAGCCCATCCAGCAGCAGAGGCCCCGGCGCACGCACCCGGCCGCGGGCTGTCGGACCTTCGAGCAGCTGCTGGAGCGCGAGCAGGAGCGCGGCTACAAGCCTGGCTGGGCAAGGCATGTCTGGGCCGCGAGGCAGCAGCGATGAGGCGGCAGAGGGCCCTTGATGAAAAGATGCGTCCCATAACAACCGATTAGCCCTGCCTCCGGTCATTTCCCTTGGCCTGGACCAGAACTAGCAAGGCTATGCTTAACAAACACAAGGCATCAAGGAACTAAAGGGTTAGCCAGGATGTTCAGACCAATCGGAACCGCTCTCGTCTTTTTGGTGGGGAGTCAGCTTATGGGAGCAAGCAATGCATCCAGCCTTGATATGCGCTTTTCTGAACTAAGGCATCACGGGGGCATGGCTCGCTTCTGCGTTTCTAATTCATCCGTGGATGAATGCAGGACTGCCATCGGAGAGTGGAAGCCTGCAGAGCTCGAGGCCGTTATATCGCAATCGATTCAGTGCACCGATACCTGCCCACTGGACACTTTTGGATTTGTTTACTCATCCAATGGATCACGGATATTTCCCCAAGTAGCCACTAAAGACTTCGACGGCGGAGCCCCAAGTCGTGGCATTGAGTTTCGACTTTTTCCTGTTGCGGTTGAGATATTAAAATACGATGGATGCGCAGGTTGCCCTTTGATTAAAGCCTCCCCTCGGAGCGTAGAAGTCATTACAAGTACAGGAAGGATTCATCTTCCCCTCCTTGGCTATGGCGTGTTCTACCTTCCCAGGGCATTTAGATCGCTGGCTCTTGCCAATGCTGGCACTGGCCTAGGCATAGAAGCCATCGTCGACCTCGGCAAATCTAAAGAAAAGCGAACAATCTCAACATCTGCCGTCAAAGAGTATGCTAAAATGCTTGTAGCATTAAATTATCATCTTCTTCGATGAGAAAAGCCTGTGTATATCTTGCTGCAATCGGAATCATTGGAGCCGAAGCCCTATGCAGTCAGTCTGCCAGCTCTCAAAGCGCTTCTAGGAATGTATTCTGTGACCGAAATAGCACCGTTTCTGTAGAGGAATACCCGCGAACCACGGTACCCGATGGATATTCGGATATACAGACATATATGCTTGATTCTGACTTTAGGAGCCCCAAGGGGGATACGCCATGGTCTCAGACAAAGATTTTTGATGATCCGGTAACCGGGAAAACGGTTGGTGTAATCGATAGAAACTTTATCCCCGATTCCCATAGAATTCATACCTCTTGGTATAGAGATGTAATCACGGCCGAAGGGCTAGAAATATACCGCTATTCAGGCGTGAGGTATCTTTTCGATGTGATGATGATTCCCGCGGGGGACAAGTATCTTGTGCTTCGTGGCTGCAACGGGAGATTTCCTGTCGACCAAAGAGTTGCCAGCGCCCTTATCGCAGCCCCATCTGGCAAAAAGTTCTTTGTCAAGCTTTACACCAGAGATTTTTCCGGTGCCGTCCTAAACGAAATTGGCCCAAATACTGTGAGTGCATGGAAAAAAATCTATGCAAACTGGTCCAGATCTTCCGCTCCAAGGCCCGATGAGCTTGGGTTCTGATAATCGATAAGCAGTAATAGGCGAAGTCGTAGTTTTTCGACATCTACATCCAGAAACAAGTAATATCAACATGTTGGCTTAGCAACAGGTGGCATTGTCGCCTGTCCCGGCATGCTCGACATCCAGCAGCTCATCCATTTGGCCTGCGGCCCCGAGGCGTTGCAGCGCAATAACTCGGGGATTCTGCTGGGACACTATGCACAGCTGCACATCCAGATCGCCCGCCATGGACCGTCCATGGATGACGAGCCAGCAGGATCCTCAACACCGCCATCGATTCCCGGCATCCTGCCACTGGTGGCAAGGGACTGAGCCACGTAACGCAGAGCACTACGCCCAGCTCGGTGGCGTAGAGCTAGGGAGGCTCTGGAAAACCCAGCCCTCCCGCGCGACAATGGAGGGTGATCGCAGGCCAGGTCTGAGCTGATGGGCGGTAAGCAGCTCGGCTTCTCGGATTACGAGCTCAGCACCGCCAAGAAGCAGACCAAACGCGAGAAGTTCCTCTCC
>JAYKGR010000011.1:0-14528 GCA_035285645.1 Cyanobacteriota bacterium
CAGGTACGACCGCTGCATCTCCTGATGCAAGGCGATCGGTTCGATCCTGGATTCCGATTCGGGGCGCTCCTCGGCCATCAGGTGCTGCGGTCTGAGGGCAGACGACGGCGCTCAGCCTACAGATGCCGTCAGGGGGCGTCGTTGGCGTCGGCGTTGGCCCGGGCCCTCTCCACCGCGGCCTTCAGTTCAGGCAGCTGCAGCAGCTGGCTGGCCGTGGCCCGCAGCTGTTCGCCCCAGAGCTGCTCTTTCTGGTAGCTGTCGAGCACGTAGTTGGGGTCTTCGTCCAAGGCCTTCTCCGCCAGCTCGATCGCTTCCGAGCGGCCCTGGGCACTGGCGCCATACAGCCCGGCGGCCAGGGCCAGGTTGGGTTCGGCCGCTTCCGGGCGAATCGTGAGCACCCGTCGCCAGCGTTTGATGGCTTCGTCGCGCTTCCCGGCTTCAAACAGCACCAGCGCCTGGTTGTTGATCGCTTCCCAGAAGTCGCGGCGCAGCTTCGAAGCCCGCTCGAAGGCCGCCAACGCGGGGCCGGGCTGGTTGAGCAGGATGCGAGCGTTGCCGAGATCAAACCAGGCGCCGGCGTTTTTGCTGTCGAGCGCCAGCCCCTTCTGCAGCAAACCGATCGCTTCTGTCGGTTTGCCGGTGCGCAGCGCCAGAGATCCCTCGGCAAACCAGATGCCGGCGTTGGTGGGGGCCAGGCGTTTCGCTTCGGTGAGGGCCCGCAGCGCTTCTTCCGGCTTTTCGCTGCGCAGCTGGGCTTCGGCCAGCAGCACCCAGCCGCGGGGATCATCCGGCAGCAGCCGCACCGTGAGGGCGGCCAAACGCGCCGCATCGTCGACCTGGCCCAGTTGCAGCAAGCGGCTGGCCACCTGGGCGATGCCCAGGCCGGCCGACTCGAGCTCAGCCTCCTGGGGCAGGGCCACAAAGGGCACGATCGCCCGCGCCGGTGAGAGCGACGCCACGGGGAGAAGCAGCGCCAGCGGCAGGGCCGGAAGGGATCGCCACCAGCGGTGACTCACGGGGGATCAACATCTGTACTCCACCCTAGGGACGCACCTGCGTCGCGTCCCCCAGCACGGCCCGCAGATTACGGCGCCACATCCAGGGCTTGATGCGGCGCAGGGCCGAGGCCCGCAGCCGTTCGTCCCAGGTGGCATCGCTCCAGTCCAGGGCGTCCTCGGCCCGCAGGTTCAGCAGCCAGGGTCGCGGTTGCACGTCGGCATCGCTGGAAGTGGGCAGCGGTTGCTGGTTCCAGGGGCACACCTCCTGGCAGATGTCGCAGCCGGCCACCCAGGGTCCGAGCGCCGCCCGGATCGCCTCGGGCAGCTCCGGATCCCGATTTTCAATCGTGTGGTACGCCAGGCAGCGGCGGGCATCCACCACAAACGGTTCGTGGATCGCCCCCGTCGGGCAGGCGTCGATGCAGGCGCTGCAGCGGCCGCAGAGGGGGGTGGCCGGCCGGTCGGGCACGAGCTCCAGGCTGGTGAGCAGATGGCCGATCAGCAGCCAAGACCCCCGGCGGGGATGGATCAGGTTGCCGTGTTTCCCGATCCATCCCAGGCCGGCCTCCTCGGCCCAGGCCTTATCGAGCAGGGGGGTGCTGTCGACACAGGCCCGCCATCGAACCCCGGGGTGCTGCTCCTCCAGCCAGCGCCCGAGCTTGCGCAGGCGCTGGTCGATCACCCGGTGATAGTCGCGACCCCAGCCGTAGCGGGCTACCGCCAGGCTGCCGGGCTGGCGTGTCTGCGCCACATGGTGGGGCAGGGCCACCGCCACCAGGCTGCGCACCTGCGGCAAAAGAGCCTCCACCCGGCGGCGGCGCGGATCCTGCATCCAGGCCATGCCCGCCTGGTGGCCGGCCGCCAACCAACGCTCCAGCGCCGCGGTGCGGGCCCGCAGGCGCTCGCTGCCGGGCACCAGGGCAATGCCCACGGGATCAAAACCCAGATCGGCGGCACGGCGGCGCAGCGCCTGACTCAGCTGCTGGCGCAGCGCCTGGCTCAGCTCATTCTGCAGACGGATCCTCCCGCAGACTGATTGCACACCTATCAGTAAAGTCGATTCTATTCGACTGCAACCGGCGCGTGGCCTTTCCGTCTTCCCCCCGCTTCAGCCCGCTGCTGCGCTGGATGGGGATCACGCTCGTGGTTCTCACCGTGCTGCAGGTGCTGGCGGTGCTGCTCCTGTGGGATTGGCAGGAGGAGGGTTTCCGACAGCTGGTGGTGGAGCGCCTGATCAATCAGTCACCCATGGCCCTGATCGGCCTGGTGCTGATGTATTTCTCCGCCCGCCTCGACGACGACGGCGAGGAGCGCAGCCCCCTGCTGTGGACGGTCTGCGTGATCAGCGGTCTGATCGCCGTGCTGCTCACCGCCTCGCTGCCGGTGGCATTTGGTGGTGATCAGCTGCTGCAACAACAGGGCGAGCAGCAGCTGGCGGCCAAGCGGGGCCAGCTAGAGGCCGCCCGCCAGCAGAGCAAGGATCCCGCCCTGGTGAATCAGCTGATCAAGCAGGCCGAAGCCAGTGGCCAGGTGCCCCCGGGCGCCACCGATGCCGAAAAGCAGCAGTCGGCTCGCACGTTCATCGACCGCCAGCTGCAGCAACTGGAAACCCAGTTCAAGCAGGCTGAGCAAACCACCGAAGTGGGCATCAACCAGCGGCGTCTGGGCGGTTCAGCCGGAGCGGTGGTGTTGATCGTGGCCTTCACGATCCTCTGCCTGGGCAGCGTGCTGTGAGCCACCCCCACACCTCGGTTCGTTGCCATATCGTTACATTCCCTTGACGTCTGCGGACTCCTGCCTTGGTGCCATCCAGTTCCCGCGCTGATGAGCCGCTGGGCGATCGTCTCCAGCAGGACCTCAAGAACGACCTGATCGCCGGTCTGCTCGTCGTCATCCCCCTGGCCACCACCATCTGGCTGGCCACCACGGTCAGCCGGTTCGTGTTGGCCTTTCTCACCTCGATTCCGAAGCAGTTCAACCCCTTCAACACCCTCAATCCCCTTCTCCAGGAGCTGATCAACCTGGGGGTGGGTCTGCTGGTGCCGTTGCTGGGCATCCTGCTGATCGGCCTGATGGCCCGCAATATCGTGGGTCGCTGGCTGCTGGAGTTTGGCGAGGGCACCCTGCTGCGCATTCCCGTGGCCGGATCGGTCTACAAAACCCTCAAGCAACTGCTGGAAACCTTTTTCCAGGGCAGCGCCTCACGCTTTCGCCGGGTGGTGCTGGTGGAGTATCCCCGCGAGGGCCTCTTCGCCATCGGTTTTGTGACCGGGGTGCTGAGCTCCTCCCTTTCCGGCAGCTTCAATGAGACGATGCTGAGCGTGTTCATTCCCACGGCTCCCAATCCCACCACCGGCTGGTATGCCGTGGTGCCCGAACGTTCGGTGCGTGATGTAGACCTCAGCGTTGAGGAGGCCTTCCGCACCATCATCTCCGCCGGAATCGTCACCCCCAGCGAACGCGATGGGGCCGCCGCACGCAACGTTGCCAACCCCATGGCCCCGATCCGGGTCACCCCCCTGTCGTGATGCAGAGCCGCACCCTTGCCCGAGAACTGGCCCTCCTGATGCTCGGCCAGGTGAGCGACCGTGCCGACAGCGCCGCCCCCGCCCCCGGCACCTCGCTCGACACCCTTTTGCAACAGGTGCTGGCCACTCTGTCGCAGCATGTGCGCGATGCCCTCGACCGATCGGCCGAGGATCTGCAGCGGGCGCAGCAGGATCTGCTCGACAGCGAGCTGCAGGATGGTGGCGATGATCGCCTCCCCCGGGTGCGGCAACACCTGCAGGAGGGTCTCACCCATGCGGAACAGGCTATCAATCGTCTCTCGGCCAGCCTGGAGCTGCCTCGCCTGCTGTTGCTCGCCGACCAGGATGCGGTGCGCAGCGATGCCCTCCATCGCGCCCGAGCTGTTCTTCAGGATCGGGCCACGATCGATCAGCGCCTCGATGCGGTGATGGAAGGTTGGCGGCTGACGCGTCTGCCCCGCATCGATCGCGACATCCTGCGGCTGGCCGTGGTGGATCTCGATCGCTTCCAAACCCCGGCGGCCGTGGCTTGCAACGAAGCCGTGGAGCTTGCGCACCGTTACAGCGACGACCAGGGTCGTCGCATGATTCATGGTGTGCTGCGGCGGTTCACCGCTGCCACAACCCGTTCCCAGCCCCGCTGAGCTGATGGTGTTCGACTGGTTCAAGCGCACAACGGTTGAGCCTGCAGCAGAGCCGGCAGCAGAGCCTGCGGTCGAGCCTGTAGAGCAGGCCGCCCCAGAGTCGACAGCAGAGCCGGCAGCTCCCCCTGCAGCTCCCCCGGCTGACACCGCTTCTGTGGATGAAGATGCCCTGGCCTGGGCCCGCGAGGCCTATGCCCGCCTCAAGGCCCAGCAGCAGCAGGCGCAAGAGCTGGCCCCACCGGTGATCGAGCCGCCGGAGAGTTCAGCCCCCGAGCCTGTCTCGCCACCGCCTGCTCCCGTGGTCTCGCTGCTGGAGCAAGCGGCCGCTCAGCGCCAGGAGCGCCTCGATCAGCTCACCGATGCCACTCCGCCAGTGGCCACTTCGCCGGTGGCCGCTCCGGTGGAGACAGCGGAGCCCGAGCCCAGCCTCGGTGCCTTCGATGACACCTTCACCTGGTCGGCTGAGGTGCTGGCTGCCCAGGGGCGCCGGGTGGAGGAGGTATCGCTCGAGGAGATCGATTGGCTGGCTCGGCTGCGGCGCGGGCTGGAGAAAACCCGCCGTGGCCTGGTGAGCCAGCTGCTCGAAAGCCTGGGCGACGATCCCCTCACCCCCGAGGTGCTCGACGACCTGGAAACCACCCTGCTGCGCGCCGATGTTGGTGTGCAGGCCACCGATCAGGTGCTGGAGGCCCTGCGCCGGCGCCTCAATGATGAGGTGGTCGACCCCGCTGAGGGTTTGCGCTTTCTCAAGGATCAGTTGCGCGGCCTGCTGGAGCAGCCGATCACCGCCAGCGGCCACACGCTGCTGGCGCCCGAGCGTGGCCGCCTCAACGTGTGGCTGATGGTGGGGGTCAACGGCGTGGGCAAGACCACCACCCTCGGCAAACTCGCCAATCTCGCCGTGCGTAGCGGCTACAGCTGCATGATCGCCGCCGCCGACACCTTCCGTGCCGCCGCTGTGCAACAGGTCACGGTGTGGGGAGAGCGCAGCGGCGTGCCGGTGGTCTCCAATCCCAGCGCCAACGCCGATCCGGCTGCTGTGGTGTACGACGCCATTGGTGCCGCCCGCGCCCGTGGCACCGAACTGGTGCTGGTTGACACCGCTGGACGGTTGCAGACCAAGCACAACCTGATGGAGGAACTGGCCAAGGTGCGGCGCATCGTCGACAAGTTGGCCCCTGAAGCTCTGGTGGAATCCCTGTTGGTGCTCGATGCCAGTCAGGGGCAGAACGGATTGCGACAGGCTTTGGCCTTCGCCGGTGCCGCCGGCCTCACCGGTGTGGTGGTGACCAAGCTCGATGGCAGCGCCCGCGGTGGCGTCGCTTTGGCGGTGGCGTCGGAAGCCGGCCTGCCGATTCGCTTCATCGGTGCCGGTGAAGGGATTCGTGATCTGCGGCCATTCAACAGTTTCGAATTTGTGGAGGCCCTGCTGGCCGGCTGATTCGGGCGTGATCCGGAGATCTCTGTCAGGATTGTTCCATCTCTGAATCTCTGCGCGTTTCGGCACCGCCATGGCCTTTGCCTCTCTGGAAATCGTTCCGCTGCGCACGGGCCTGGGCCGCCAGATCGCCGCTGGCGACCTCGTGCAGGTGTACTACGATGGTCGTCTGACCACCGGCGCCCTCTTTGATCGCAACTACGACTTCGCTGCCTATGCGCCGGTGTCGGGTCGCGCCCCGTTTTCCCTTGAGGTTGGCGCTGGCCAGGTGATTCAGGGTTGGGAGCAGGCCCTCCCCGACCTGTCCATGGGAGACATTGCCGAGTTGCGGATCCCCGCCAACCTGGCCTATGGCGCCACTGCCCGCCCCGGAATTCCCGCCAACTCCGATCTGATCTTCACCGTGATGCCGGTGAAGATCAACGGTGTTGAGCTCACCTATGGCGACCTCGGCCTGCAAGCCCCCGAGGCTCCGGTGTTGGTTGATGTGGATGGTGTTTCTGTGGCCGGCAGCGAGCAGCTCAGCGCTGACGCCACCCCCACCCTGGAGTTTCTGGCGGCAGAAGGCAGCACCGTATCGGTCTTCCGGGATGGCGTGTCTGTGGGAGAAGCCACGGAGGATCCCGACTCACCGGGTCGCTTCCAGTTCACCTCCACCGATCTGCCCGTAGGCCGCCATGCCTTTGCGGCGCAGGCCAGCTATGGCGATCTGTCTTCGATCGCCCCCCTGGCGCCCCTGATCGGCCCCGTTTCGCAGCCCTTCAGCCTGGTGCGCAGCCCCCAGCCCGCCACCCCTTCTCCCCCTGATCCCCTCATCGAAGGAAACACGCCAGCAGCTCCCGACCCCATCGTTGACTCCAGCTTGCCGCCGATTCCCCGGTTTGAGCCCGAAACGCTTCGCAGTCGCCTCGACGAGGGTGATCGTTTGATCACCCGTGTGGCCACCAATCTGTCGGCGGGCACTGAGGTGACCTGGCGGCTGCGCGGCCGCGGCATCGATGCTGACGATTTCAGCAGAGGCGCTCTGGAGGGTCAGAGCCGGGTTCGCCGCAATGGTTCGCTTGTGATTCACCACCGCGTCGCCGAGGATTTCCTGCTGGAGGGGATGGAAACCGCCAGGGTTCAACTGTTGCCCGAAGTTGGTGGCACTCAGCGCCAGAGGGCCGTCACCGTGGGTCGCGTCAAGATTGCGGATACCAGCCGCGAGCTGCCGCTTGGGTACGACCCCACCGATCCTTGGGCCACGGTGTCGTCACCCCTCTTTGCAGACTGGGCTGCTCTGGGCTGACCCGTTTCGGAGGAACGTTGCTACGGTTTGGGGCCCGCTGCGGCCCGCTTTGAGCAGCAAGCCGCCACCACCACCCCATCAGTCGCCGGTGGTGGGCCACGCCCCGGCTTCACTCAATGCGGCCACCTCGGTGCGCCAGCTGCTCGATAGCCTCAACCGGGAGCAGCGCCGTAACCAGGAGTTGCTGGCTTCGTTGGGATTTGCCCTGCGCAGCTTCACCAACCTCAGCCGTTTTCTGGAGCTGGTGCCGCTGGTGACCGCCCGGCTGGTGGAAGCCGATGGTTGCCTGCTGCTGGTGTTTCATGACGACGGCCGTCTCTGGCGGGATCATCTGCATTGCACCCCGTCCGATCGGGCCCAGGAGGCGCTGCGCCGCCTGGCCGCCCATGACGACCCGTTTTTTCAGGAGCCCGCCGGCGAGCAGGGCCTGGTGACGCTGCTCGACCCCCTGGTGCGGCGCCTGCTGGGCAATCCCCAGCTGCATGCCACTTCGGTGGTGCCGCGCCATCGCCAGCGCGGCCGTCTGTATGTGTTCAGCCATCGCCCCGGCCAGCCCTGGAGCGATGTGCATCGCCGCCATCTGCAGCTCGTGGCCGATCTGGCTGCGGTTGCCCTGGAAAATGACCACCTGCAGCAGGACAGCCGCCGCCACGAACGGCTCGACCGCCAGCTCAGCACCGGTGCCGAGATTCAGGCCCAGCTGCTGCCCGATCGCTGCCCTGTGATCGAGGGGGTGGAGCTGGCCGCCCGCTGCCGCAGCCCCTTTCAAGTGGGTGGTGATTACTACGATTTCATTCCCACCCAGCCGTTGCTGAGCGGTCGCCGGCGGGAGCAGGGCCGCTGGGCGTTGGTGATCGGCGATGTGATGGGTAAGGGTGTGCCGGCCAGCCTGCTGATGACCCTGCTGCGGGGGATGCTGCGGGCTGAAGTGCTGAGCGGTCTGCCGCCTGATCGCATTCTTCATGACCTCAACCAGATGGCCCAGGAAGACCTGGCCCACTCCCATCGCTTTGTGACTCTTTTCTATTCAGATTATGACCCGATCAAGAGAAAACTGAGATATGCTAATGCGGCCCATAATCCGCCCCTGCACTGGCATCGCCGCAGCGGGCGCATCGATCAACTGGATACCCCTGGTCTGCTGATTGGTCTGCAGAGTGAAGCCGAATACGGCTGTGCTGAGCGCCAGCTTGAGCCGGGTGATGTAATCCTCTACTACACCGATGGCGTTACCGAAGCCTCGGGTTTCGGCGGCGAGCGCTTCGATGAGCCCCGCCTTCAGCGGGAGCTGGATGCGGCTGCTCGCTCGGGCATCGGCGCCCAGGCCATTCTCGAGCGATTGTCGGTCCGTTTGGATCGCTTTGTCGGATCGGATCGCCATCTGGAAGACGATGCCTCCATGGTGGTGCTCAAGGTGCGCGATGAGGTGACGCTGCCCGTGCTGCCAAGCTGAGCGCAGTGCTGCCGGGCCCATGGCCGACCCCATCTCCTCCTCCCCGACCGAGCGCACCTGGAGTGATCGGTTTGAGCAGGGGCTCCATCCGGCCATCGAGCGGTTCAATGCCTCGATCGGCTTTGATCTGGCTCTGCTGAACGACGATCTGGATGGCTCGATCGCCCATGCCCGCATGCTCGGAGGCTGCGGGGTGATCAGCCCTGAGGAGGTGGAGCAACTGGTGCAGGGTCTCGACACCATCCGGGCCGAGGCCGCCGCCGGCAGCTTCTGCCCCGGCCTCGAGGATGAGGATGTGCACTTCGCGGTGGAGCGGCGGCTGATCGCGTTGTTGGGCCCGGTGGGCAAGAAGCTGCATACCGGCCGCAGCCGCAATGATCAGGTGGGAACCGACGTGCGGCTCTGGCTGCGCCGCCAGATCGACACGATCGATGCGGCGCTGCTGCGCTTCGAGAGGGCTCTGCTGGCCCAGGCCCAGACCCATGCCGAGACGTTGATTCCCGGCTATACCCACCTGCAGCGGGCCCAGCCCCTGGCCCTCGCCCACCATCTGCTGGCCTACGTGGAGATGGCCGAGCGCGATCGCGCTCGCCTGGCCGACGTGCGCCGGCGCGTGAACATCTGCCCCCTCGGCGCTGCGGCCCTGGCCGGTACGCCGGTGCCGATCGACCGTCGCCGCACCGCCGCCGATCTGGGTTTTGAGGATCTCTATGCCAACAGTCTCGATGCGGTCAGCGACCGCGACTTTGCCGTGGAATTCATGGCGGCCGCCAGTTTGGTGATGGTGCACCTGAGCCGCCTGAGTGAGGAGGTGATTCTCTGGGCCAGTGAAGAATTCGGCTTCATTCGCCTGTCGGATCGCTGTGCCACCGGCAGCAGCCTGATGCCCCAGAAGAAAAACCCCGATGTACCGGAGTTGGTGCGCGGCAAGAGCGGCCGGGTGTTTGGCCACCTGATGGGCCTTCTCACGATGATCAAAGGCCTGCCCCTGGCTTACAACAAAGATTTCCAGGAAGACAAAGAAGCCCTGTTTGATGGCGTGCGCACCTGCCGCGATTGCCTGGAGGCGATGGCGATCCTGTTTGAGGAGGGGCTGGAGTTTGTGCCGCCCAGGTTGGAGCAGGCGGTGGCCAGTGATTACGCCAATGCCACCGACGTGGCCGACTATCTGGTGGCGCGGGGGGTGCCGTTCCGGGAGGCCTATCAGCTGGTGGGTGCCCTGGTGAAACACTGCCTGGCCGAAGGGGTGCTGCTGCGCGATCTGCCGCTGGCGCGTTGGCAGCAGATCCATGGGGCTTTTGCGGCCGATATCTTCGAGGCGATCACCCCCCGCCAGGTGGTGGCGGCCCGCCGCAGCGAAGGGGGTACCGGATTTGAGCAGGTGCGCCGCCAGCTGGAGCGCGCCCAGCGCCGGCTGCATCAGTCCGACAACGTTCCGTCTCCGTTGCCGGACTGAGCGGCTGCAGCCGCGTAAAATGGTGTGACGCTGGCGCTATCCCGCTGGCGATTTTCTTCGTTCGATCCGGTTTCCGTCCGTGAGTATTTTTGTCGGCAATCTTCCGTTCCGTGCCGAGCAAGACGATGTTGCTGAGCTGTTTGCTCCCTTTGGCGACGTCGTGAATTGCACGCTTCCCCTTGAGCGTGACACCGGCCGCAAGCGTGGCTTTGCCTTTGTGGAGATGGCCGATGCCGAGATGGAAAGCAAGGCGATCGATGCCCTGCAAGGGGCTGAGCTGATGGGTCGTCCGCTGCGCATCAACAAGGCCGAGCCTCGGGCGGCCGGTGGTCCCCGTCGTGGCGGTGGCGGTGGTGGCGGCGGCGGCTACGGCGGCGGTGGTGGCTATGGGGGCGGCGGTTATGGCGGCGGTGGCAACCCCTATGGAGGTGATCGGGGTTCGGGTGCCCGGGGTTGGGAAGATCGCAGCTACGGCAACGACAGCTTCGATGCGGGCCGCACCCGCCGCCGCCGCAGTGGCCATGGCACCGAGGGCGCCGAGGGCTGAGGGGCTCGCCTCAAACCTCAAAGCCCCCGTTGCTCCAGCAATAGCGCAGCAGCGCCCAGAACGTCGGCGCCCGCACCGGGCGCCGAGGCCCGCTGGCTGAGCTGGCGGCGCCACCCCCGGGCGCCGCTCACCCCCTCCACCAGGTGCACCAGGTGCCGGGCCATCGGCCAGAGGCGTCCGCCGGAGTCGCACCATTCGGCGGCATGGCGTTCCAGGCCCCGCAGCACGTCGGAGGCCCGGGCCGGTGGTCGGCTGGTGTCGCCGAACAGGGTTGGGTCCACGGTATTCCAGCGCAGAGGGTGCTCATACACCGCTCGCCCCACCATCACCCCATCCACGCCGTCGGCCAGTTGGGCCTGGCACTCGCCGAGGGTGTGCAAACCGCCATTGAGCTCGATCCGCAGCTGCGGCCGGTCGCGCTTCAGCCGGTGCACCAGGTCGTGGCGGAGGGGTGGAATCGTGCGGTTCTGCTTGGGATCCAACCCCTCCAGCCAGGCCTTGCGGGCATGCACCGCAAAGCGTTGCGCTCCGCCGCGGCTCACGGTGTCGACAAAAGCCAGAAGGTGCTCATAGGAATCGCGCGCGTCGATGCCGATGCGGTGCTTGACCGTCACCGGCAGGTTGCTGGCCGCCGCCATCGCCGCCACACAGTCGGCCACTCGCTGGGGTTCGGCCATCAGGCAGGCCCCAAACCGGCCTTTGCGCACCTTCTCGCTCGGGCAACCCACGTTGAGGTTGATCTCGCTGTACCCCCAGTCGGCCCCCAGCCGGGCCGCGGCCGCCAGCACCGCCGGATCGTCGCCCCCCAGCTGGAGGGCCAGGGGTCGCTCGATGGCGCTGTAGCCGAGCAGGCGCTCCAGCCGGGCCTGCCGCTCGCCACTCCCGGCCGGTGCGCCCTGCCGCTGGATGTGGTGCAGGGCCAGGGCCACCACCATTTCGGTGTAGAGAAGGCAGTGCCGGCTGATCTGGCGGATCAGCACCCGGAAGTGCCGATCCGTGCAGTCGAGCATCGGCGCCACACTGAAGCGGTACGCGTGCTGCATCTGCCCATGCTGCCCAGTCAGGTGGCCGTGCTGGTGGCCGGCGGCGGTCCGGCAGGCTTCATGGCCGCCATCGCCGCCGCCGAGGCCGGTGTGGCCGATGTGTGGCTGCTGGAGGCCACGCCCGAGCCGCTCCAGAAGGTGCGCATCAGCGGTGGCGGCCGTTGCAACGTGACCCATGGCTGCTGGGATCCGCGCGCACTGGTGGGCCATTACCCCCGCGGTGGCCGGGCCTTGCTGGGCCCGTTCTCGCGCTTCGCCAGCGGCGATGCTGTGGCCTGGTTCGACGCCCACGGGCTGGAGCTGGTGGAGGAGCCCGATGGTCGCCTGTTTCCCCGTTCCAATCGTTCGGCCTCGGTGATCGCCTGCCTGCGCCGTTCGGCCGCGGCGGCGGGGGTGGGTTTGCTCTGCGGTACAGCTCTGGCGGAAGCGGCGCCCCTCGCGGCTGGCGGCTTTCGCCTGCGCCTGCGCTCCGGCGGCCTGGTGCAGGCGGGGCGGCTGGTGCTCGCCACCGGCAGCCACCCCAGCGGTCGCCGGTTGGCGGTGGCGCTGGGCCACAGCGTGGTGCCGCCCGTGCCCTCGCTGTTCACCCTGGCCTTGGCCCACCATCCCCTGCGCTCTCTGGCTGGGGTGGCGGTGGATCCGGTGGGGTTGGAGCTGCTACCACCCGCCGACCAGCCAGCCCCCCGGGGCCAGCGCCAGCAGCAGCGCGGGCCGGTGCTGATCACCCACTGGGGATTGAGCGGTCCGGCCACGCTGCGGCTCACAGCCTTTGCGGCGCGGCAACTGCGCCACTGGGGCTACCGCGGCCGCCTGCGGGTCGACTGGAGCGGCGGCCGTCGGTTGGCCGATGTGGAGGCCTTGCTGCAGGCCACACGGGCCCAGGAGGCGCGACGCCAGATGGCCACCGCCCGCCTCTGGCCTGGCCTCAGCCGCCGCCTCTGGCTCCATCTGCTGGCCAGCGTGGGCGTGGCCGCCGAGCAGCGCTGGGCCGATCTGCGGCGCGCCGATCAGCAGGTCCTGGCTGCCGCCCTTACCGCCAGCACCTACGCCATCAGTGGCCGCGGGCCCTTCGGCGAGGAGTTTGTCACGGCCGGTGGGGTGGCGCTGGGGGAGGTGAACCTGGCCACCATGGCCAGCCGCCTCTGTCCCGGGTTGTTTCTGGTGGGCGAATTGCTGGATGTGGATGGGGTGACCGGCGGCTTCAACTTCCAGCACTGCTGGAGTTCGGGTTGGCTGGCAGGGCAGGCGCTGGCGGCCGCTACCCCTTGATCGGCGTCGCGTTGTTCAGCACCCCCGCTAGCTCGGGCCTGCGTTCAAGGCCCCGTAGTGGCGGAGTCGCATCTGCTCGGCCACCCGCCCCATCTCGGCGTGCGTGAGCAAGGGTGGCTCGCCGACCTGCAGCGCCGTCAGATACATCTGGGCCAGGCACTCCACTTCGATCGCCAGGGCCTGCGCTTGCTCGAGCGTGGCGCCGAGGGTCACCTGACCGTGATGGGCCAGCAGGCAGGCCATTCGCCCGTCGAGCGCCTCTGCCGCCAGATCCGAAAGCGCCTGACTGCCGAAGGTGGCATAGCTGGCGCAGCGGATGTCGGGGCCGCCGGCCTGCACCACCATGTAATGAAAGGGTGGAATGCCCCGGCCGTGACAGGCCAGCGCCGTGGCGTGAATCGAGTGGCAGTGCACCACCGCCCCGATCTCGGGCCGCTGGCGCAGCAGGTCGGCATGCAGGCGCCACTCTGAGGAGGGAGCCCGCAGGCCCTCGCGGGCTGGAGGGAGTGGCTGTCCCTGGAGATCGATGGCCACCAGGTCTTCGGGGCCCATCCGGTCGGTGGGCAGGGAGCTGGGGGTGATCAGCAGGCCCCCTGGAATGCGCAGGGAGAGATTGCCGGCGGTGCCGCTGTTCAGGCCGGAGGTCTGCAGCTGTGTTGCCGCCGTCAGGAGCTGACGACGGGCCAGCTGCTCCGGCGTCAGCGAGCCGTCGTGGGTCATCGAGGCGGCCGGCGCGTCTGGGTTCAAGCTACGGGGTCGGCCATGGCCCTGCTCGCCGCCTGATACACCGCCAGCGCCGCTTCCAGTTTCTGGCGGTGCTCGTCGCGCAGGGCCGCCGGGCTGTCGATGCGGATGCCGGCGCCAAAGCCGAACAGCCAGTTGCGCAGGTCAATGTCGCGCTCCACGGTCCAGGGCGGCAGATCCAGCTCCACCGGGTAGGGGTGGGTGTCGGCCGGCGAACCGGGCTCCAGCACATGCGGCGCTTTGGGGTGGTGCCACCACAGCTCGCCGGCCAGGGGCTTGGAGAAGCGGGTGTGTTCGATCGGGTAGCGCTGCAGGCCCTCGCGGATGAAGGCAAAGCACCAGCTCTGGCAGCAGAAGCGCAGGGTGATCAGGTGCCGGGCGCGCAGGCGGGCACTCGGGCTGGCCAGCCGCAGCTGGGCTTCCAGGTTGTCGCCGAAGTAGATGCCGCCGCTGTGGTGCAGCAGCAGCTCCAGCCGCTTGAGGGCCTGGGCATGGGCGTCATCGCCGCGGCGGTTGCCCCGCTCGCTGCGGCGCAGGGCCAGGCGGTCGATCCGTTCGCTGCGGATCAGGCCCACGCCGGTGCCGATGGCGTCCTCCTCGAACACCAGATACCAGCCGATGTTGTGGAAGAGGAGCTGCAGCGGCCAGACGCGAAACGAGCCGTTGGGGCTGTCCGCAAAGGAGCCCACCGTCGCGTAGCGCTCCAGCTCGATGCGCCCCCGTTTCACGATCGCGGTTTCCAGCGCCTCGGCCTGCCGTTCGGCGGCCAGGGAATCGGGCCGCACCAGGGCGGTGCTCACGATCGAGCGGTTGGCAAAGGCCCGCACCGGCGTGGTGCCGTCCACGGCGATCCCTCCCCAGGTGAGGCGCTGCTCCAGCTCCCGCAGCAGGTCCTGGGCGGTGGGATCGGCCAGCCGGCCGGCGGCCTGGCTCACCACCCCATGGATCTCCCGCAGCCGGTGGGCCGAGAGCAGGGCGGTGCCGATGGCGTAGCCGTGGCGGACGTTGTCGTTGCGGTGGCGGAAGCCGTAGGGGGTGAGCAGCTTTTCCAGGTCTTTGCGCAGGGTGGCGGCCTCGGAGGGCAGGTAGGCGCCGGGGATGGCCTCGGTGCGCTCGATCA
>JAYKGR010000012.1:0-23827 GCA_035285645.1 Cyanobacteriota bacterium
CTCAGCCGCGATCTGGCCAAGGCGATCCAGGCGCCGATCGAGGCCATGGGTTGGCCGCTGAAGGTGGCCATCCGCAACGGCGACACCAGCAGCCACGAGCGCAGCAAACAGCTGCGCCTGCCGCCCCAGATCCTGATCACCACTCCAGAATCCCTCTGCCTCCTGCTGGCGGGCAAGGGCGCCCCAACCCTCTTCGCGCACCTGCAGGCGGTGGTGCTCGATGAATGGCACGAACTGATGGGGAGCAAACGGGGCAGCCAGTGCGAGCTGGCCCTGGCCTGGCTGCGAGCCCATCGGCCCGCCCTGCGCACCTGGGCGATCAGCGCCACCCTCGGTAACCTCGAAGAAGCGGCCCGGGCAGCCCTCGGCGACCACCAGGCCAACGCGCCGCTGATCATTCGCGACGCCCCGCCCCGCACCACCGAGCTGCGCAGCCTGTTGCCCGACAGCATCGATGGCTTTCCCTGGGCCGGTCACCTGGGCCTGCGCATGCATGAAACCCTCGTGGCCGCCCTTGATCCAGCGGTGAGCACCCTGCTGTTCACCAACACCCGCAACCAGGCCGAGCGCTGGTACCAATGCCTGCGCTACGCCTGCCCCGAAATGGACGACGCGCTGGCTCTGCACCACAGCGCCATCGACCGGGCCGAACGGGAGCGGATCGAGGCGGGGGTGAAAGAGGGCTCGATTCGCTGGGTGGTGTGCACCAGCTCCCTGGATCTGGGCGTGGATTTTCAGCCCGTGCAGCGGGTGGTGCAGATCGGCAGCGCTCGCAACCTGGCCCGGCTACTGCAGCGGGCTGGCCGCAGCGGCCACAGCCCCGGCGCCCGCAGCACGGTGCTGTTTCTGCCCACCAACGCCCTCGAGCTGCTGGAGCTGAGCGCCATGCGCCGGGGACTGGCCGAGGGAATGGTGGAGCACCGCCGACCGCCGGTGGCACCCCTGGATGTGCTGCTCCAGCATCTGGTGACCCTGGCCTGCGGGCCGGGTTTTCAACCCGACCAGGAGCTGGCGGCGGTGCGCAGCGCCTGGAGCTACCGCCACCTCAGCACCCACGATTGGCAGTGGTGCCTGCGCTTCCTGGAGGAGGGAGGCGACTGCCTGGGGGCCTACCCCCGCTACCGCAAGCTGGAGCGGGAGGGCACCCCCTTCCGCTATGTGGTGAAGGAAGCCGCCATCGCCCGGCTGCACCGCATGAACATCGGCACGATCACCGCCGACCGGGCCGTGAGCGTACGCATCGTGCGCGGGGCGGTGTTGGGCCATGTGGAAGAGAGCTTCATCGGCCGGCTCAAGGCTGGCGATGTCTTTTTCTTCGCCGGCCGCCAGCTCGAATTCGTGCGGTTGCGGGAGATGACCGCCCTGGTGAAGGCCGCCAAGAAAAGCAGCGGCACGGTGCCCGCCTGGGCCGGCGGCCAGATGGCCCTCTCCGATCTGCTCAGCCAGCACCTGCGCTCGGAAGTGGCCCGGGCCGCCGGCGGCGACCAACTCGACAGCCCGGAGCTGCAGGCGCTCAGACCCCTGTTCGAGCGCCAGGCCGATCTTTCACGCCTGCCCGAACAGCACCAGCTGCTGCTGGAGGTGTGTCGCACCCGCGAGGGCAGCCACCTGTATGCCTACCCCTTCGAAGGACGATTTGTGCATGAAGGGCTGGGTTTTCTCTGGGCTTGGCGGCTGGCCCGCCATCGGGCCGGCACCATCACGGTGTCGGTGAACGACTACGGCTTCGAGCTGCTGGCACCCCGCGGCTATCCCTTTGAAGAGCTGCTGGAGCACCATGGCGATGCCTTGCTCCAGGACGCTCAGCTGGAGGCCGATCTGGAGCAGGCGATCAACCTCTCGGAGCTGTGCCGCCGCCGCTTCCGCGCCATCGCCCAGGTGAGCGGCCTGGTGCTCAACGGCACCCCGGGCCAGCGCAAAACAGGCGGGCAACTGCAGATCAGCGCCGCCCTGCTGTTCGATGTGTTCCAACGCCATGAACCGGGCAACCGGTTGTTGGCCCAGGCCCGCCGTGAAGTGCTGGAAGAACAGCTGGAGCTGGGCCGCCTGCGGCAGGCCATCACCCGGCTGGCGGCCTGCGAGCTGCTGCTGGAGCGCACCGCCCGGCCCGGACCCCTGGCCTTTCCGCTGCTGGCCGAACGGCTCAACAACCGGATGAGTAACGAGTCCATGCTCGACCGACTGCTGCGGCTCCGTCAGGAGGCCGAGCGCATCGAAGCCCGAAACTGAATCATTCGCGACCGAATTGATCCAACAGAGCTCTCCATAGCCGCTGCAGGGTGCTGACGACATCCCGCGTTGTGATCAGACTGGACGCTTGAGATCAGCGTCTTCGCTTCGGTGTCGATTCTCGCGGCCATCCATCACATCACCCAATACCGCTACGACCGCCCTGTGCAACTGGGACCGCAAACCATCCGGCTGCGGCCGGCGCCCCATACCCGCACCGGTGTGACCTCCTACGCACTGAAGGTGCATCCGGCTGAACATTTCGTCAACTGGCAGCAGGATCCCCACGGCAACTGGCTGGCCAGGTTTGTGTTTCCCGAACCCACGCGGGAATTCACGCTTGAGGTGGATCTGATCGCCGATCTCTCGGTGGTGAATCCCTTCGATTTCTTTGTGGAGCCCGCCGCTGAATACTGGCCTCTGGATTATGGCCCAGACCTCTCTCATGACCTGGGCAGCTATCTCCAGCCCGAGCTCTGTGGTGACGCCTTCGCAACACTTCTGGCCTCCATCCGCCAGAGCTGGCAGGCCCCAGGCCAGCGCACGGTATCCCTGCTGGTGGAGCTCAACCAACAGCTGCAGCACCGCATCCGCTATGTGGTGCGCATGGAGCCCGGCGTGCAGACGCCGGACGAAACGCTCGAGCTGGCTTCGGGCTCGTGCCGCGATTCCGCCTGGCTGCTGGTGCAGCTCCTGCGCCACCTGGGCCTGGCGGCCCGCTTTGTTTCGGGCTACCTCATCCAGCTGCGCCCCGATCAGGAGGCGCTCGATGGCCCCTCCGGCACCGATCACGACTTCACCGATCTGCACGCCTGGTGCGAGGTGTACCTCCCCGGTGCCGGCTGGGTGGGGCTCGACCCCACCTCCGGGCTGCTGGCGGGCGAAGGCCACATTCCCCTCTGTGCCACCCCCCACTACCGCTCCGCCGCTCCGATCAGCGGCGTGGTGGAACCAGCGGAGGTCGACTTCAGCTTTCGCATGAGCGTGACCCGCGTGGCCGAACAGCCCCGGGTCACCGCTCCCTTCGCGGAAGACGACTGGCAGCGTTTGCTGGCCCTGGGCGACCGCGTGGATGCCGACCTGAACGCCCACGACGTGCGGCTGACGATGGGCGGCGAGCCCACCTTCGTTTCCATCGACGACCGCGAAGGCGAGGAATGGAACACCGCAGCCGTTGGGCCGATGAAGCGGGGCCTGGCCGATACCCTGATCCACCGCCTGAAGGAGGCATTCGCCCCCGGCGGCTTTCTGCACGACGGCCAGGGCAAGTGGTACCCCGGCGAAAGCCTGCCTCGCTGGACCTATTCGCTCTACTGGCGTCGCGACGGCCTGCCGATCTGGCGCAACCCCGCCTTGATCGCCCGGGACACCGACAGTTCCACCCTCGGGGCTGCGCCCCAGGCCGCGGCGGCGGCGCAGGCAGTGGCCGAAGGCATTGCCGGCCGCCTCGGCCTGGCCAGCGACTACGTGCTGCCAGCCTATGAAGATCCCGCCCACTGGCTGCTGCAGGAAGCGGAGCTGCCGGTGAATGTCGACCCGGCCGACAGCCGCCTCGACGACCCCGAGGCCCGGGCACGCCTGGCGCGGGTGTTCGAACGGGGCCTCACCACGCCTTCCGGCTACGTGTTGCCGATCCAGCGCTGGAATGCCGTGGCCAGCGGTGCTGCCTGGGTGTCGGAGGCATGGCGGCTGCGACGCGGCCGCCTGTTTCTGGTGCCGGGCGACAGCCCGGTGGGCTTTCGCCTGCCGCTGCCCTCCTTGCCCTGGTTACCCCCATCGCGTTATCCGTTTGTGAGGCAGGCGGATCCGGGAGCGATCGAGGGGGAGCTGCCCCACCCCAACCAGCTGGCCCGGGCCGTGCACGCCGTGCCGCCCACAAGCGGTATGGCCGCCCAGCCGCGCGTCGAGCAGGAGCTCGATGCCAGCACCGCCGTGCGCACGGCCCTCTCGGTGGAACCACGCGACGGTCGCCTGTGTGTGTTTCTGCCGCCAACGGAAACCCTGGAGGATTACCTGGAGCTGCTGGCGGCGGTGGAGGCCACCGCGGAGCAGCTGGGCCAGCCGCTGCAGGTGGAGGGCTATCCGCCGCCGTTGGATCCACGGCTGCAGGTGCTGCGGGTGGCGCCCGATCCCGGTGTGATCGAAGTGAACGTGCACCCGGCCGCCAGCTGGCGGGAGGCGGTGGCGATCACCACCCGCCTGTACGACGAAGCCCGACAGTGCCGGCTGAGCACCGAGAAATTTCTGGTTGATGGCCGCCACACCGGCACCGGCGGTGGCAACCACGTGGTGCTGGGCGGGGCCACACCGGCCGACAGCCCCTTCCTGCGGCGCCCCGATCTGCTGAAGTCGCTGATCCTCACCTGGCAGCGCCATCCCTCGCTCTCCTATCTCTTCTCCGGGCTGTTCATCGGCCCCACCAGTCAGGCGCCGCGGGTGGATGAAGCCCGGCACGATGGCCTCTACGAACTGGAGATCGCCCTGGCGATGGTGCCGCCACCCGGCGAGGGAGCAGCGCCCTTGCCCTGGTTGGTGGATCGCCTGCTGCGCAACCTGCTGGTGGATGTTAGCGGCAACACCCACCGCTCGGAAATCTGCATCGACAAGCTCTACTCCCCCGACGGGCCCACCGGCCGGCTGGGGCTGGTGGAGTTTCGCGCCTTCGAGATGCCGCCCGATGCCCGGATGGCCCTGGCCCAGCAGGTGCTGCTGCGGGCCTTGGTGGCCCGATCCTGGCGCCAGCCTCTGCAAGGCGATTGCGTGCGCTGGGGCACAGCCTTGCACGATCGTTTTCTCTTGCCCCATTTTCTCTGGGCCGACTTTCTGCAGGTGCTGGCCGATCTGCGCCAGGCCGGCTACGACCTCGATCCCCTCTGGTTTGAAGCCCAGCGCGAATTTCGCTGCCCACGGATCGGCCAGGTGAGCCACGGTGGCGTCACCCTCGAACTGCGCCAGGCCCTGGAACCCTGGCCGGTGATGGGGGAGGAAGGAGGCGGCGGCGGCACGGTTCGCTATGTCGATAGTTCGGTGGAACGCCTGCAGGTGCGGGTGGAGGGCTGGAATCCCCAGCGCCACGTGCTGGCCTGCAATGGCCGGCGACTGCCGCTGGTGGGCACAGGCCGCCAGGATGAGGCCGTGGCCGGCGTGCGGTTCAAAGCCTGGCAGCCCCCCTCCGGCCTCCACCCCACCATTGCCGCCCAGGCACCGCTGGTGTTCGATGTGATCGACACTTGGTCGAATCGCTCCCTGGGCGGCTGTACCTATCACGTGGCCCATCCCGGCGGCCGCAACTACGACACGGTGCCGGTCAACGCCTACGAGGCCGAAGCGCGCCGCCGGGCCCGATTTTTCGATCACGGCCACACCCCAGGCCTGGGCACGGCACCACCGGAAGAGCGGACCGGGGAGTTTCCACTCACCCTCGATCTGCGCCGTCCTCCACGGATCTGACCGGTCGGATAACATCGGGGTTACCGTGCTGCGCAGCATGGTCGATGGCTGGGGATGCCAGAGCCGATTCCGCCCACTGAGGCCAGCCAGACCTACCTGCAGGGCAGCCTGCTGGCTGCAGCCGCCCCGGAGCCCCGCAGCGAACCCGCCCGCCTGGAGCTGCCCCAGCTGCGCTCACCCGCAGCGCCTGCAGCACCGGCCTGCCCGGAGCGCCTCCTGATCGTGGACACGGAAACCACCGCGCTACGGCCCCAGGACGGGCACTGCATCGAAGTGGGAGCCGTGCTGTTCCACGTGCCCAGCCGATCACTGCTCAGCCAGATCTCCTGTCTATTGCCCTGCGACAGCAACGCCGCGATCGGGATCAACGGCATCGCTCCAGAGGTGAGCCGCCTGGGGCAGCCCTGGCGCGCCTCCCTCGCCTGCCTGCAGCAGATGGCAGCCACCGCCGATGCCGCCCTCGCCCACAATGCCGCCTTTGATCGCCAGTGGTTCGGCCACGACCCCCTACCCGATCTGGGCCTGCCCTGGATCTGCTCGATGGACGACATCCGCTGGCCGGCGGACCGCCAGCTGCGGGCCTCCCCCTCGGTGCGTGATCTTGCCCTGGCCTATGGGGTGCCGGTATGGGCGGCCCATCGTGCCCTCACCGACTGCACCTACCTGGTGCAGGTGTTCGAGCGCTGCGACCCGCTGGATGAGTTGCTGAGCCGGGCCCTGGAGCCACGCCGCCTCTACCGCGCCAGGGTGTCGTACGCCGACCGGCACCTGGCCCGGGAAGCCGGATTTCGCTGGAACGAACCGCTGGCTGGAGCCTGGAGTCGAAAGCTCAGTCAGCGGGATCTCGAGGGTTTGCCCTTTCCAGTGGATCCCCTCGACGACCTGGCCGATTCCGCCTGAACACCGGGGCGAATCCACCACGGCCGCGAATCAAAGGTTTTGCTTCATCTCTCTGAAGCCCGTTGGTGACTTCCAGCCCACGCCGCGGCGCCATGGCCAGCCTGTGGTGAGCTGCGCGGCCTGCAGACAGCATGGACACGCTGCTTCGACGACTGCATCGCTGGCAGAGCGCTCGCAGCTGGGCGCGGTTGATCCGCGAAGCCGAAACCCTCTGGCAGGTGGATGTGCGATCTCTGAAACGGCTGGCCGCCATGGAACTGGGCCAGCTGGTGCAGGAGGTGCCGCCACGCTTGCGGCAGCGCGTGAACCGCTGGCTCCTGCGCCTGCATGCCGGCACACGGTTGCGATGAAGCGGCCGGAGGCTGGCAGGCGCCGCCCTGGCTCACAAAAAATGCCCCCCGAGGAGGGCGCATAACAAACAAGAGAGCCGAAATCGGAGCGGCGGGATTTGAACCCACGACCCCCACTACCCCAAAGTGGTGCGCTACCAAGCTGCGCTACGCCCCGGCGAAATCAAAGTATCACAGCATCGGCGCCCTGGCCCCGGGCTTCGGCCCGGCGCAGCCGCACCAGTAGGGAGGTGGTGAGGGCCTGGCGATCGAGGCGGCTGTAACCGCGAATGCGCAGCCGACGGGCCAGATCCCGAAGTTGCGACAGACTGAGGGAGGCCAGCAACAATTCCGGCAACCGGCGCCAGGCGCGCGAAGGCATGGGCAGCTCGGCCCCCGTTGCCCCCGACACCAATCCCGTGAGAGCCCGGCCGGCCATCCATTCCGGCACCAGCACGAACAGCACCGCCAGCAGCCCGTAGAGCTCGACCAGGCCGCGGGGCAGGGGGTGCAGCTGCCGCGGGGGCTGACCGCCTCCATCGCCGGCCGGATCGCTCACAAACGCAGGTCGCTCGGGGCCGGATCTCGCCACATCAGCGGCGACTCCTGGCGCGGCTGCAGCCGCACGCTCCAAAACACCAACGCAAACACCAGGGCCACCGTCACCACCAGCAGCAGCACCACCGTGCGATCAGGAAGGGGGGTCATACCGATTCCGTGCGCTGACAGGTGAGGCGGCTGGGCAGTTGCTCCAGGGTGAGTTCATCACCCCGCAGGATCACGGTCATCCACTCATTGCGATAGCGCAACCCCGGCAGTTCGGAAGCCTCGCGAAACAGCGTGGTGCGGTGCCGCTCCGTCAGCAGCGCCGCTTGGGCATCGTTGCGTTCCAGCACCAGTTCACGGCGATCGCTGCAGACAAAGCGCTCCTGGGTGTCGTAATTCTCCCACCAGGGTGATGCCATCGCCCACAGCGGCGTGGGTGCCGCCAGCAGACCTACCGCCAAGCCGAGCAGGGCTCGCCGGCTGGGGTGGCGGAGCCAGAACGGAGCCTGAAGCGGCACGGTGGGCTCAGGATGCAGGAAGGGCAATCGGTTGATTATCACCGCGCAGCACGCAATGGGGCACCGACCAGTCGTAAGCGTCCCACACCCGGGCCGGCAGGCGGAAGTCGGCACCGGCAAACGCCAGCAACCGCTCACCGGAGGGCTGGGCGGAGCAATAGGGGCGGCTGCCGGGGCGAGCGAGGTACTGCTGGTGGTAGGCCTCGGCTGGCCAGAAGCGCAGCCCCGACTGAATCTCAGTGGTGATCGGTCCATAGCCGGCTGCCCGCAGGAGCTCCTGATAGCGATCGCGACTGGCTTCAGCCATCGACAGCCGTTGCGGATCCGCCACGGCGATCAGCGAGCGGTACTGACTGCCGCGGTCGTTGCCCTGGCGATCGCCCTGCGTGGGGTCGTGGCATTCCCAGAACAGGCGCAGCAGATCGGCAAAGCCGATCGCTGCGGTATCCCACACCACCCGCACCACCTCGGCATGGCCGGTGCGACCACTGCAAACCTGCTCGTAGGAGGGTTGATCGAGGCGGCCACCGGCATAGCCCACTGCGGTGGTCACCACCCCAGGCAAGCGCCAGAAGCCCTTCTCCGCACCCCAGAAGCAGCCGCATCCGAACAGAGCCTCGGCCTGATCCTGCGAGGGTGCGGCATCGATGGGCGTACCCAGCACCGCGTGGAGACCCGGCTGCCCTTGCCCCTGAGCGGCCGCTGACGACGAGAACAGCCCCAACACCTGAAAACCCTGCAGCAAGGCAGAGCCTAAGGGCGTGACTCAGACGCTGCGGCCGGCTCGAGACGGATGTGGTTGAGCAGGGTGGTGATAAAGGCGAACAGCAGAAACGGCAGCGACAGCACCAGAATCAGCCCCACACCCACCAGCGCGAATATCGGTTTGCTCGCGCCCATCAGCCCCAGGCCGGCAGCCAGGCTCACCATGATCACCAGCATCCAGATCAGGATCTGGGCATAGATGTCACCGAAGGTGAGCGTGCAACGAACGTTGAAGGGGGTGGTGGGGTCCATGGTGGTGCTCACGCGACGGCAGCTGCCGCTTGCTCCAGCTAAGCCAGGGCTGGCGCGCCGTGGGGATCTTGACGACGATTCTCAACATGCGGCAACCCCCAGCTCAACCCCGGCCTCTTCCCGCTCCCACAAGCGGCGGTAAGTGCCGTCCTGCCGCAGCAGCTCGGTGTGCTCACCGCTCTGCACCAGCCGTCCGCGATCGAGCACCAGAATGCGATCGCAGGCGGCAGCCGCCGACAGCTGATGGCTGATCATCAGCACGGTGCGCTGATCCTGGCCGCGCACCGAACGCAGGATCTCGGCCGCTGTGCGGTTGTCCACGCTGGCCAGGGCGTCGTCGAGCACCAGCAGGGGCGCATCCATCATCAGCGCGCGACCGAGGGCGGTGCGCTGGCGCTGACCGCCGCTGAGAGTGATGCCCCGCTCCCCCACGAGGGTGGCGTAAGCATCGGGAAAACCCTTCACATCATCATCGAGCCGCGCCTGCCGGGCCGCCTCCTCCACCTGGGAGGGATCAGCCGCGGGGCAGCCATAGCGAAGGTTGTCGGCCAGGCTGGCCGTGAATAAAAAGCCTTCCTGCGGCACCAGGGCAATCCTCTGGCGCAGATCGTCGAGCGCCATGGCCGTGATGTCCACGCCATCGATCCAAAGCTGGCCGGCTGCCACGTCGATCAGCCGCCCGAGCGCCCTGGCCAGGGTGGTTTTGCCGCAGCCCACCGGACCCACCAACGCCACCAGCTCGCCGGGCTCAATCCGAAACGTGAGATCATGCAAAGCATTGCGCGTGGATCCCGGGTAACGCACGCTCAGGTTGCGAGCCTCGAGGGCACCGCGGGCCGGCTCCGGCGCCTCCACGGGGTGCCGAGGCGAGCGGATCGCGGGCTGGCGGGCCAGCAACTCCTCCACCCGCTCCAGGCTCACCTGCCCTGTCTGGAAGGCATTCAAGGTGAAACCGAGCAGAGCGGTGGGAAATACCAGGCGCTCGACATAAAGGATCAGGGCTACAAGATCGCCGATGCTCAGGCGACCGCTCTCCAGCTGGCCGCTGCCGAGGGCCAGCAGCAACAGCAGGCTCAGCGAGGCCAGCCCCTCCAGCAGCGGGAACAGGGTGCTGCGGGTGCGGGCCAACCCCAGGGCCGCATCGCGATACACGGCGTTGCGGGCTGCGAATGCCTCCTGCTCGGTGGCTTCCTGGCCGTAGATCTTGATGGCGGCGATGCCGGAGAGGTCTTCCTGCACGAGCTCGCTGAGGCTGGCCAGCGATTCCTGCTGGCGGCGCTGCTGGCGCATCATGCGCCCACCGAACAGGCGCACCGTGATCAGCATTAGCGGATAGAGCGCCACGGCCGCCAGGCTCAGCAGCGGATCGATCGCCAGCATCGCCGGCAGGGTGAGGGCATAGGCGAGCACCGTGTTGGTGAGGCTGAGCACGGCAAACCCCAGCAGCCGACGCACGTTTTCCACATCGCTGGTGGCACGGCTGATCACCTCACCGCTGCCGATGCGCTGCACCCAGCCCGGATCCTGGTGGAGCACGTGATCAAAAATCTGCTGCTTGAGACTGGCCTCTACCTGCCGCCCCACGCCGAACACCAGCATCCGCGAGCTGAGCCGCACCGTGGCCATCACCGTGGTGAGCACCACGATCAAGCCCGCCTGGCCCAGCACATCCGCCAGCGTGAAACCATCCTGCAGGTCGTCGATCACCCGCCGCACCAGCAGGGGCAGCGCCACCCCGAGAAGATTCACCACCACCAGGGCGGCAGCCCCCAGCAGCACGGCGCGGCGGTGGGGCCGCAGGTGCCGGCGGATCCGATCGAGCCGCAGGGCGCTCATGGGCGAAGACTTCTTCACGACAGGCCTAACCTACGCAGCACGCCATGCCTGTCGGCATCGCAGCATCGGCCCATGCACGACCAGAGCCATCCCCTCTACAGCAGCGACCGCGACACGGTGGACCGACTGCTGGCTGCCAGCAGTCCCGCCGACGACCACCTTGTTGATGCGGCCCGTCTGCTGATGCGTTACGAGGGGTTCCCCGGTGCGCGCGATCTCCAGGATGATCTGGCCCGGGTGCTGCGCCATTGGGGGCTCAACCGGCAGGAGCTTCAGCAGCGCACCCGGGCCATCTGGGCCGCTGGTTTCCGGCCCTCGGCAGGAGGGGAAAGCGAAGCGGTGGGCTCCGGTTTCGACAGCGCCGATCAAGATGGGTGAACGCTCACCGCGATGCGTCAGGGTTCGGCGGATGATCGCCAGATCGGCCGCCTTCGGGTGATAGTGGGTGGGTCCCCATCACCCGGCCCGGCGTGCACTGCACCCGGGCTTTTTTCTGACGGACCGATCGACGCGCTGAATCGATGCCGATGGATGCCTCACCCGCCTGGCCCCTGCTGCTGGAGCAACTGCTGCAGGGCGATGGCCTCAGCAGCGAGCAAGCAACGCAGCTGATGCAGGGCTGGCTGGCGGGGCAGATCGAAGCCCCGATGACGGGCGCTCTGCTGGCAACCCTCCGGGCGCGAGGGGTGTCGGGCCCTGCTCTTGCCGCCATGGCCGGCGTGCTGCGGGACGCGTCGCCACCGCCGGCGCAACGGCCGTCACTTCTACTGGTGGACACCTGTGGCACGGGCGGCGATGGGGCCGACAGCTTCAACATCTCCACCGCCGTGGCGTTTGTGGCCGCCGCCTGCGGCGCCCATGTGGCCAAGCATGGCAACCGCAGCGCCAGCGGCCGGGTGGGATCAGCCGACGTGCTCGAAGCGCTGGGCTTGCAGCTGCAGGCCCCGCAGGAGCAGGTGGTGGGCGCGATCACCAGTACCGGCCTCACCTTTTTGTTTGCACCCGGATGGCATCCCGCCCTCGGGCCGCTGGCCCCGATTCGCCGCTGCCTCGGCGTGCGCACCGTGTTCAACCTGCTCGGACCGCTGGTGAATCCGCTGCGCCCCGAAGCCCAGGTGCTGGGTGTGGCCCGAGCCGATCTGCTCGATCCGATGGCCGAGGCCCTGGCCAGCCTGGGCCTGCTACGGGCGGTGGTGGTGCACGGGGCGGGCGGCCTCGATGAGGCCTCCCTGGCCGGCATCAACCACCTGCGGCTGGTGGAGGCCGGTGTTGTGCGCAGCGATCGCCTCGACCCGGCTGATCTCGGCCTCACCCCAGCACCGATCGAGGCCCTGGCCGGTGGAGATCTCACCACCAACCGCAGGATTCTCGAGGCGGTGCTCCAGGGTCGGGGAACCGAGGCCCAGCAGGCCGTGGTGGCGCTCAATACCGCCCTGGTGCTCTGGGCCGCCGGTGTGGTGACCGAGCTGCCGGCAGGAGTGGCCAAGGCCCGCGAGGCCCTCGCGGCCGGTGCCGGCTGGCAGCGGCTGGAGCGGTTGCGGCTGGCCCTGGCAACCGCTGAAGGATGATCGCCTCAGGGGCTCGCCCGAACGCGCCGTCACTGCTGACACCATGACCGTCCATCCCGCCCTGCTCGTTCTCGCCGACGGCACCCTGCTCCAGGGCGAGGCCTTCGGCGCCCGTGGCACGGTGATCGGCGAGGTGGTGTTCAACACCGGCATGACCGGCTACCAGGAGGTCATGACCGATCCGAGCTACGCCGGTCAACTGGTGACGTTCACCTACCCCGAACTGGGCAACACCGGCGTCAACGATCAGGACATGGAGGCCGACCACCCGCATGTGCGCGGCGTGATCGCCCGTGAGCTGGCCCCCCTGCCCAGCAGCTGGCGTTGCCAGGAGGCACTGGCCCCCTGGTTGGAACGGCATGGTGTGGTGGGCATCCAGGGGGTCGACACCCGGGCCCTGGTGCGACACCTGCGCGAAGGGGGAGCCATCAACGGCGCCATCAGCAGTGACGGCACCCCGCCAGCGCAGCTGCTGGCGCAGGTGCGCTCCGCTCCTTCGATGGCGGGGCTCAACCTCGCGGCCACGGTGAGCACCCCAACGGCCTACGGCTGGTCCGACCTCTGTCGGGCTGGCTTCGACAGCCGTCGCCAGGGGCAAACCGACAGGCCCTATCGGGTGGTAGCCATCGATTTCGGGATCAAGCGCGCCATTCTGGAGCGGCTGGTGGCCCATGGTTGCGAGGTGACCGTGCTGCCAGCCACCAGCAGCATCGAGCAGGTACTGGCGCTCCAGCCCGAAGGTGTGTTCCTATCCAATGGGCCAGGAGACCCGGCTGCGGTCACGGAAGGCATCAGCCTGGCCCATGATTTGATCCGCCATGCCCAGCTGCCCCTGTTCGGCATCTGCCTGGGGCACCAGATTCTGGGCCTGGCCCTCGGTGGGCAAACGTTCAAGCTCGGCTATGGCCACCGCGGCCTCAACCATCCCTGCGGTTCCCCCGGCCAGGTGGAGATCACCAGCCAGAACCATGGCTTTGCCCTCGATGCCGCCAGCCTGCCCGCCGATCGCGTCACCGTGACGCATCTCAACCTGAACGATCGCACGGTGGCAGGGCTGGCGATGCGCGATCAGCCGGTATTCGGGGTGCAGTACCACCCGGAAGCCAGTCCTGGCCCCCACGACGCCGATCACCACTTCAGCCGGTTCACGGCACTGATGGCCGAGCGACGCTGATCACAACGGTCGCAAGAGCCCAGGGTTGGTAAAGGTTTCGTGTCAGCCGTGTCGCGTTTCAACTACCAACGCCCAGGCTGACTACACTTCGCTCGACGTTTTCTGGGAGACTGGGGCAATCACTGACCTGCAGCGACTCACGGTGTCCCTCCGCGGCGGCGTAGAACAGCTGCCCGAATGTTTGTTGTTCAGCTTCACCGGTCAGCTCGACGCCTACTCCGACAAGCAGTTCAGCGAATTCATCGCAGAACGTCGCTCGGCTGCGATTCAACCGCTGGTGATCGATCTCAGCCGAATCGATTTCATCGATTCCTCGGGTCTTGGTGCCCTTGTGCAGCTGGCCAAAGACTTCAAGGACAGCGCTATTCCGTTTCAGATCGTGGGCAATGCCCGCGTGGTGCAAACCGTGAAACTTGTGCGGCTGGAGGCTTTTCTCCATCTCCAGCCCGACCTGACCACAGCCCTCGGAAGCCTTGCTGCCGCCTGAAGCGGGCACCACGCCCGCTCCCCGTTCGCGCTCATGGCTGCCCCACCACCCCGTGGAGGCTGACGCGGCCGAGCTGGGGCCGCTCCAACTCGCCTGGCTCGGTGATGCGGTGTGGGAGCTGCATCAGCGGCAGCGCCGCTGCCGACAACCCGGCCAGCCCGGCCGTCTCCATGCCGCTGTGGTGGCCGAGGTGAGGGCCGCCGCCCAGATGCAGGCCCTCCAAACCCTCGAACCCTTGCTGCGACCCCAGGAACGCGACTGGGTGCGACGCGGGCGCAATCGCGCCGGCCGTGGACCGCGCCATGGAGACCCGGCCCACTACGCCCAGGCCACAGGGTTTGAGACAATGATTGGCTGGCTCTTTCTGCGGAACCCCCAGCGGCTGGCCGAGCTGCTGGACCATCTCGAGACCCTGGATCCCCTCGGGAAGAACGACCCATAAACCCGTCCCCTAGCTTCGCTGCCCATGAATCCCCGTTCCGACCGCCGTCCCGATGCCCGGGGGGGCCGAGGCGATGGGCGCCCTGGCGCCCGGTTTTCCCGTTCAGGTCCACCCCGCTGGCGACGCCCCGATGGCGAGGGTGGCCCCAACCGTGAACGCCGCGGTGAATGGAGCGGCGAGGCTCCCCGCGGCGGGGCTCCCAGGGGCGGTGCTCCCCGCGGCGGCAGCTATCGTCGCGAACCACGGGAGGAAGGTCGTGCGGCCGGCCGTGACGATGCCCGCCCCCGCAGCGCCAGACTGCAACGGACCGATCGGCGTGTCTTCAGTGCGGGCGAACGCCGCCCCTACGCTCCAGCAGACCGACGGGCACCGTTGCGCAGGGCCCGCTTCGGTGCACCGCCGCCGGCAGCCAGCGGCCCCGTGGCGATCGATGCACCACCCGAAGCCGAAAGCTTTGGGTTCACTCCTCCCAGTGATCTGATCTGGGGCCGTCATCCAGCCCAGGCCGCTTTGGAGAGTGGCCGGCCGATTCATCGGGTGTGGTGCACAGCTGAGATGCGCTTCAGCCCTCGCTTTCTGCAGTTGCTGCGTGAAGCCAAAGCCTCCGGGGTGCTGGTGGAGGAGGTGCCCTGGTCACGGCTGGGCCAGCTCACCGGCGGTGCTGTGCACCAAGGCATCGTGCTCCAAAGCGCCGCCGCCGACACCCTCGATCTGCCCACCCTGATCGAAGGATGCCGGGGCATCGGCGAACCGCCGCTGCTGATGGCCCTGGATGGCCTCACCGATCCCCAAAACCTGGGGGCGATCGTGCGCAGTGCAGAAGCCCTCGGTGCCCATGGCCTGGTGCTGCCCCAGCGACGCAGCGCCGGTTTAACCGGTTCCGTGGCCAAGGTGGCGGCTGGCGCCCTGGAACACCTGCCCGTGGCCCGGGTGGTGAACCTCAATCGGGCCCTTGATGCCCTCAAGCAAGAGGGCTACCGGGTGGTGGGCCTCGCCGGCGAAGGCAGCGTCAGCCTCGAAGAGGCCGACCTCTCCGGCCCCTTGGTGGTGGTCACGGGATCGGAAGGCGACGGCCTCTCGATGCTGACGCGGCGCAATTGCGACCAGCTGGTGCGCATTCCCCTGCGGGGGGCAACGCCGAGCCTGAACGCGTCGGTAGCCACGGCGCTGCTGCTGTACGAAGTGGCGCGGCGCGGCTGGATGCGCGGCCTGACGGGCGCGGCTCCGGCACCGCGGCTTGTGCGACCAGCCCTGCCCCAGCAGCCCGCCGCCTCAGCTGTGGGTGCGGAACCGGCATCGGCACCCACCGATCCGGGCGAACCCGATGACAGCCCGGTCGCAGAGCCGGCGATCGACAACGGTACGGCAGCAAGCACCGGGCCGTCGTTGGCACTGGAGGCCCCGATCGAGGTGTTTTCGGGCGACATCGTGCTCTGAGGTCGCTATCCCAGGGTGACGCCGGTGGGGCAGCAGCCGCGGTAAGCGCCAGAATGGGATCTCGTGCGTTCCCCGCAATGGATCCCCTGCTCTGGCCAGCACGCCGTGTGTTCAACGCGCTGGGCCTGGCCTGGTGGGCGCGGATCGAGACCCGCTCCCCGGACGCCACCTACTGGTTCGGACCCTTTGTGCGGCGCGAACAACTCGACGAATCGCTGCCCGCCTTTCTGGAGGATGTGCGCAGCGAGGGTCCAGCGCAAGTGCAACACACCATCGTGCAAACCCGCCGCGGCGAACCGCTCACCGAGGCGGCTGACCCGACGATCGAGACCGGCAACGGGGCGGGCTGATAGCGTCCATCCCAGATGACGACCGGCCCGATGGGGATCGCCGAATGGCGCCAGCGGCTCGCCCGTGGTGAGGTTTCAGCCCGCGAACTCACCGAACGGACTCTGGAGCGCATTCAGACGGTGGAGCCCTCCGTGCATGCCTACCTGGAGGTCACCGCCGAACGGGCCCGGGCCGATGCCGATCGCATCGACGCCCGGCGGGCCGCCGGCGAATCCCTGCCCCCTCTGGCCGGCATGCCGCTGGCGATCAAAGACAACCTCTGCACCCAGGGGGTCCGCACCACCTGCTCCAGCCGCATGCTGGAGACCTTCGTGCCGCCCTACGAATCCACGGTCACCGAGCGGCTCTGGCAAGCCGGGGCGGTGCTGATGGGCAAGACCAACCTCGACGAGTTCGCCATGGGCAGCTCCACCGAGACCTCCGCCTTCGGCCCCAGCTACAACCCATGGGATCCCCAACGGGTGCCCGGCGGTAGCTCCGGGGGCAGCGCAGCCGCGGTGGCGGCTGGGGAATGTCTGGCCTCCCTGGGGTCCGATACCGGCGGTTCGATCCGCCAGCCCGCCAGTTTCTGCGGGGTGGTGGGGCTGAAGCCCACCTATGGCCGGGTCAGCCGCTGGGGACTCGTGGCCTTCGCCAGTTCGCTCGATCAGGTGGGGCCCTTCAGCACCAGCGTGGCCGATGCCGCCGAGGTACTCCAGGTGATCGCCGGGGCCGATCCTCGCGATGCAACCTGCCTCCGGGCCCCCGTTCCGGATTACAGCGCCGCTCTGGGTCGCGACGTGAAAGGGCTGCGGGTGGGGCTGATCCGTGAATGCTTTGACGAACCAGGCCTCGATCCCCAGGTGAAAGCCAGCGTGCTGGCAGCGGCCGATCAGCTCCAGAGCCTCGGCTGTGAGCTGGTGGAGGTGAGCTGCCCTCGTTTCGATGCCGGCATCGCCACGTATTACGTGATTGCGCCATCGGAGGCTTCCGCCAACCTGGCCCGCTACGACGGCGTTAAATACGGCTACCGCTCCCAGACGAGCGACCTTTCGGCGGAGAGCCTGGCCGCCATGACCGCCCGCAGCCGGGCTGAGGGGTTCGGCGAGGAGGTGCAACGGCGCATCCTGATCGGCACCTACGCGCTCTCGGCCGGCTATGTGGAGGCGTATTACAAGAAAGCCCAGCAGGTTCGCACCCTGATTCGCGGTGATTTCGACACGGCCTTTGCCAAGGTGGATGTGCTGCTCAGCCCCACCTCGCCCACCACCGCCTTCCGGTTCGGCGCCCATCGCGACGACCCACTGGCGATGTACCTGGCCGATCTGCTCACGATTCCTGCCAACCTGGCGGGCCTGCCGGCCATCAACGTGCCCTGCGGCTTCGACGACCAGGGCCTGCCGATCGGATTGCAGCTCATCGGCGGCGTGCTGCAGGAAGCCACCCTGCTGCAGGTCGCCCACGCCTACGAGCAGAGCGCCGCGGTGATGGCCACGCGACCGGCAGCGGATCTGGTGGTCTGAACCGTCTCCGGCACACCAGATCTGGTGGCAGCAGCCCCTAGCCTGGGGCGATGCCGCCGCCGAGCCCTTGGCCTTCGTTCCGCTGCACAACCACTCCGATTACAGCCTGCTCGATGGCGCCTCCCAGCTGCCCAGCATGGTGGAGCGGGCTGTGGAGCTGGGCATGCCGGCCCTGGCGCTCACCGACCACGGCGTGATGTATGGCGCCATCGAGTTGCTGAAGCTCTGCACCAAGGCAGGCATCAAGCCGATCATCGGCAACGAGATGTACGTGATCAACGGTTCCATCGAAGATCCGCCGGCAAAAAAGGAACGGCGCTACCACCTGGTGGTGCTGGCGCGCAACGCCACCGGCTATCGCAACCTGGTGAAACTCACCAGCATCAGCCACCTGCGCGGCATGAGGGGCCGCGGCATCTTCGCCCGGGCCTGCATCGACAAAACTCTCCTGCAGCGCTACAGCGAGGGCTTGATCGTGGCCACCGCCTGCCTGGGGGGTGAGATCCCGCAAGCGATCCTGCGGGGGCGGCCCGATGTGGCCCGCGATGTGGCCCGTTGGTACCAGCAGGTGTTCGGCGACAACTTCTATCTGGAAATCCAGGACCATGGCGGCATCGAAGACCGCATCGTGAACACGGGAATCGCCGCCTTGGGAGCTGAACTCGGCATCCCCTTGATCGCAACCAATGATGCCCACTATTTGAGTGTGGGCGATGTGGAGGCCCACGATGCGCTGCTGTGCGTGCTCACCGGCAAGCTGATCACCGATGAAAAACGGCTTCGCTACACGGGCACCGAATACATCAAGAGCGAGCAGGAAATGGGGCAGCTGTTCGCCGATCATCTCACCCCTGAAGTGATCGCTGAAGCCATTGCCAACACCGGAAGAGTTGCTGACAAGGTTGAAAACTACGACATCCTTGGGCGTTATCAGATGCCCCGCTTCCCAATCCCTGAAGGCCACACCGCCGTCAGCTATCTCTGCGAGGTGGCCGAGGCGGGGCTGCGCCAGCGCTTACGGCTTGAGCCCGGGATTCCCTTTGAGCCCCACTATGGAGATCGCCTGGCCTTTGAGCTGCAGGTGATGGAACAGATGGGATTCCCCACCTATTTCCTGGTTGTTTGGGACTACATTCGCTTTGCTCGCGAGAACGGAATCCCGGTGGGCCCCGGCCGCGGCTCGGCCGCTGGATCGCTGGTGGCCTATGCGCTTGGTATCACCAACATCGATCCGGTTACCAATGGATTGCTGTTTGAGCGCTTCCTCAATCCTGAGCGCAAGTCGATGCCAGATATTGACACCGATTTCTGCATCGAACGACGCGGGGAAGTGATCGACTATGTCACCGAACGCTATGGCGATGACAAGGTGGCGCAGATCATCACCTTCAACCGCATGACCTCCAAGGCGGTGCTCAAGGATGTGGCCCGAGTGCTGGATATTCCTTACGGCGACGCCGATCGGTTGGCCAAGCTGATCCCCGTGGTACGGGGCAAGCCGGCCAAGCTCAAAGACATGATCGGCCCCGAATCACCAGCCCCCGAATTTCGCGAGAAGTATGAAAACGATGCGAAGGTCAAACATTGGATCGATTTGGCCATGCGAATCGAAGGCACCAACAAAACATTTGGCGTGCATGCCGCCGGCGTGGTGATTGCCGCCGAACCCTTGGATGAACTGGTTCCCCTGCAACGCAATAACGACGGTCAAGTGATTACCCAATACTTCATGGAAGACGTGGAGTCGATGGGCCTGCTGAAGATGGACTTTCTGGGACTGAAGAATCTCACCATGATTGATAAGACGGTGGACCTGGTGGCCGACAGCATGGGAGAAACCGTTGACCCTGATGATCTGCCCGCTGATGACGCCGCCACATTTGCCCTCTTGGCTCGCGGCGACCTGGAAGGCATTTTTCAGTTGGAATCCAGCGGCATGAGGCAGATCGTGCGTGATCTCAAGCCTTCCTCGCTCGAAGACATTTCATCGATTCTCGCCCTCTATCGGCCAGGCCCCCTAGATGCAGGTCTGATCCCCAAATTCATCAACCGCAAGCACGGCCGCGAAGCCATTGACGTAGCCCACGTCAAGCTGGAGCCGATCCTTCAGGAAACCTACGGCATCATGGTGTATCAGGAGCAGATCATGAAGATCGCTCAGGATCTGGCCGGATATTCGCTGGGAGAGGCTGATCTTTTGCGACGGGCCATGGGTAAAAAAAAGAAATCGGAGATGGAAAAGCACCAGGAGATCTTTGTGAAGGGTGCCACGGAAAGGGGCGTAGATCCCAAAGTGGCGGCAGGCCTGTTTGAACAGATGGTGCTATTTGCGGAGTACTGCTTCAACAAGAGCCACTCCACTGCCTATGGTGCCGTGACTTACCAAACGGCCTACCTCAAAGCCCATTACCCCGTGGCTTATATGGCGGCGCTGCTCACCGTGAATGCCGGTGCCAGCGACAAGGTGCAGCGTTACATCGCCAATTGCAATGCCATGGGCATTGAAGTCATGCCACCAGATGTGAATGCTTCCGGTCTCGACTTCACACCTGTTGGCGAGCGAATTCTCTTTGGGCTGAACGCCATCCGCAATCTGGGGGAAGGGGCGATCCGACAGCTGCTGGAAAGCCGCCGCCATGACGGGCCTTTCCGCAGCCTGGCCGATCTCTGCGATCGTCTGCCATCGCAGACGCTCAACCGCCGCGCCCTTGAATCGCTGATCCACTGCGGCGCTCTCGACGCCATGGACCCGGCCGCCAACCGCGCCCAGTTGATGGCCGATCTCGATCTGGTGCTCGACTGGGCCACCAGCCGGGCCCGCGACAGGGCCAGCGGTCAGGGAAGCCTGCTCGATCTCCTGGGTGGAAGTGCGGCGTCACAGCAACCGGGAGACGGCCTGGCATCGGCTCCCAAAGCTGCCCCCGTGGCCGATTACCCACCCACCGAAAAGCTCAAGCTGGAAAAGGAACTGGTGGGCTTCTACCTATCGGACCACCCGCTCAAGCAATTGTCGCCCCGGGTACGGCTGCTTTCACCCATCGGCCTCGCTAGTTTAGACGATCAGGCTGACAAAGCACGCGTCAGCGTGGTGGTGATGGTATCGGAATTGCGTCAGGTCACCACCCGCAAAGGGGATCGGATGGCCGTGCTTCAGGTGGAAGATCTCACCGGCAGCGCCGAAGCGGTGGTGTTTCCCAAAAGTTATGCTCGACTGACCGACCACCTGATCGTGGATGCCCGCTTGCTGATCTGGGCTTCCGTGGATCGGCGTGATGAGCGAGTCCAGCTGATCGTGGATGATTGCCGCAGCATCGATGATCTCCAGCTGTTGCTGGTGGATCTACCGGCTGAGCAGGCGGCCGACATTGCCATTCAGCATCGGTTAAGGGAATGTCTGCAGCGTCACCGCGCCCCCCAGGAGGACGCGGGTCTGAAAGTGCCGGTTGTGGCACGGATTTGCCAGGGCGATGAGGCACGCTTCGTGCGGCTCGGCCATCAGTTCTGCGTTGCCGATGCAGAAGCGGCCCAGGCCACGCTGCGATCGGCCGCCTTTGACGCCACGCTGAGCTCGCCGTTGCGCCCATCGTGAGGCGCTTCAGGCCTGCCCGCCGCCCTGGCGCATGGCCTGGATCGATGCGCGCACCCGACCGATATTGAGACCGAGTTGTTCAAGGCCCAGGAACGATCCGGGGGTGTCTTCCCAGCTCGCGGAGAGCACCCCGTAGCTCAAACCCAGCAGACCCAGCAGAAAACATCCGCCGGACAGGGCCAGGGTGAGTGCCGGCGGCACGTCGAGCACCTGGCGGCTCACCAGCAGGTAGCTGCCCACAAACACACCCATCCCCATCAGGGTAGGAATGCCGGTGCCGATGGCGATGCGGCGGGCCATGCGGTTGGCCACCCCCTCGGGTATCACCTGCTGGCGCGGTGCCGAAGCCTTGCGAGGAGGAGGGCTGGCAGCACCGCTGGCCGCCGGCGGCTTCGCGCCAAACCCAGGGCCTGATGCCGACGCCCCCGCGTCTTGACGTGAATCGCGCGGGCGCGCCATCGCAACCCTCAACCGCGAATGCCGAGTTTTTCGATCAGGGTGGCGTAACGCTGTTCGCTGCCGGCCCGCAAGTAAGCGAGCAGCCGCTTGCGACGACCGATCATCTTCAGCAGCCCTTGACGACTGGAGAAGTCGTGGTTGTTGTTTTGCAGATGGGTGCTCAGCTGGTTGATCCGCTCACTCAGCATCGCCACCTGCACTTCCACCGACCCCGTATCGGTGCCGTGGGTCTGGTGGGTGTTGATCAGTTCCTGTTTCTTGCTGGTGGTGAGGGGCATGGGAAAACGGCTTGGCCCTTATGGATCAAACAACCAACTTACCGCGCGACCTGCCCTCAGGCGGCCGCATCCGCCAGCCAGCGCAGGCAGTCGCGCAACCAGTCGTCGGTGGTGGCGCCAGGGCCGTCGGCCGCCACCGCGCGCAGAGCCCGCTGAATTTCCACGGGCTCATAACCCAACGCGGCCAGGGTGATCTGCACCTCCTCGCGACCGGCCGCTGCGAGGGGGAGCCCCGCTGCGTCGAGGGGATCCTCGGCACCATCGCCCGCCAGCTGGGCAAAACGCTCCGACAGACGCTTGCGCAGATCCACCGACAAGCGCTCCGCCGTGCGCCGCCCCACGCCCGGTGCTGCCGCCAGCCGCCGCAAGTCGCCCTGCACGATGGCGCGCACCAGGTCGTGCACCTCCATCGCCCCCAGCAGCCCCAGGGCCATCTGGGGGCCCACGCCGCTCACAGCCACCAATTCACGAAACAGATCGCGCTCGGCCCTGTCGGTGAACCCAAACAGCACCCAGCCGTCGTCGCGGCAGGCGGTGTGCACCTGCAGCCCCAGATCCTGGCCTGGGTCGGGCAGCTGGCGCCAGAGTCGCAGCGTGATCTGCACCTCGTAACCCACGCCGTTGCAGATCAGCAACAGGCCCTGGCGCTGGCCCTGCTGCCAGGAATCGGCCAGGGTTCCCTGCAACCAGCCGATCATGGTTCCCTCGCTCCGCCTCCCCATGCTGCCCGTTTGTGCTCCGCCCCCGCGTGCCTCCGGTTGCCGACGCCCGCCCTGGCGGCTGGCGCCACTGCTGTGGGCGATTGTGCTGGCCATGAGCCTGGCCGGCTGCGGGGCCGTGGGCAGCCCGCCTCGCAGCCAGCTGATCGCTGCGTTGGAGCTGCAGATCCAGCTCACCCAGGGGGCGATCGCCTCGGCCCTGGCCCTGCCGAGCGAGGGCATACCCCAGATCAGCCGGGTGCGGGTTAGTCGGCAGGAGCCGCTGCTGATCGGCGGCTCCCGAGGCCTGCATCTCAGCGGCCGCTTCGACTGGCGCCTGCCCGGCGATCCCTATCGTATCGATACGCCCTTTGAGCTCTATCTGCAACGGGGCGAGCGGGGCCAGAGCTGGCGCCTGGCCCGGCCGGTGGGCCCCAGCGAAGCGGGCGAGCAGCAATGGCGCACCGACCCCCTGCCGCTCCAGAGCTTCACAAGCTAGGTGGGGGCCGGTCAGTTGCCGGCCATTGATCACCTTGTGGCCAGCATGCCGATCCCCCGCCCCAATCCGATCCTCTCAGCGGGGCTCATGGTGCTCAGCCTGCTGCCCGCGGCGGCTTCAGCCCGCGTGAACAAGTTGGAACCCCTTGTGGTGATCGGCGCATGTTGGATCGGGTCTACGAGGTGCCAGGGCCGCTGCCCCTGGCTGGCCTGTTCGCCGCTTGTCAATCGGCTCGGCGTCTGCGCCGACGCCTCAGGCGTTGAGCAGGGCCGCCAGCAGAATCAGCAGGCCACCGGCCGCGGTGAACACGCTCGGCAGTTCACCGAACCACCACCAACCCAGCAGACCCGCAAACACCACCTGCCCATAGGTGAGCGTGGTAGCCCGGGCGGCCGGCAGGCCGGTGAGCCCATGGGTGATCCCCAGCTGACCCAGCTGGGTGAACACCCCCACCGCCAACAGCCAGAGCAGCTCCACCGGTGTCGGCAGCACAGGATCAACCAGCACCATTGGTAAAC
>JAYKGR010000013.1:0-13687 GCA_035285645.1 Cyanobacteriota bacterium
TTATAAGACCCGCCGTAGTGACCGACGTCTTCTCCCATCACGCAGACGTGGGGGTCGCGGGCCATTTCTTCGTCGATGGCTTCGCGAAGGGCGTTGAAGAGGAGGGTTTCCGCCACGGGCAGGGGAAGGCCTTGGTCGGGCCAACCTATCTCAGCCGCCGGCGGCGAAGGTGCTCAACAGCAGCACCGACAGCAGCATCCCCGGGAGCAGCAGGGTGACCAGAAGTCCGAGGTCGTGGGCGGTCATGGGCAGAAGCGGCGCGTCAAGGCCGAGTTGCCGCCAGCCTAGGGGCGTGGTGGGGTTGGTGCTGGGATCAGCGAGCGCACAAACACCAGGAGCAGACCCACCCCCACGAAAGCAAAGCTGAAGGTGGCCAGCACGCTCATGCCTACCACCAGGGTCTTCACCGCGGTGGCGATGCTCTGGGCCACCCGGGCTTCGTAATGGGGGGGATGGAGGGTGTAGTACGTGATCACCCGCTGGCACAACAGCAGGCAAGCCCAGGCCAGGAGCCCGCTGGTCAGCGCGCCGGAGAGAAAGCTCAGCGGCCCCTTGCGCTGGGCTTCGCTCGGTGGTGTGGGTGCGTCGCTCATCGGGGCGCAGCGTTTAAAACCAGGCTGACACCCTTGTGGCGCATCAGACAGCACCAGCACTGAAAGCCTTCGGCCTCCAGTTCGGCGGCCAGGCTCCGCTGCGCCTGCTGCGCCTCCTCGAGGTTGGCATGGAGACTGAACAAGCTGGGGCCCGAACCGCTCATGGCGACCGCCAGAGTTCCCGGGGCCTGGCGCAGCACCGCCAGGCCCCTCGCCACGCTCGGCACCTCAGGCTCCACCACAGGCTGCAGATCGTTGCGCAGCGGTGGCAGGGGGCGCTCGCCCCGCAGAGCAGCCAGCAGCGGGCCCCCACGCAGCGCTGCTCGCCTCTGTTCGAAATCAGCTTCATCGCTGAGATAGAAATCCTCCCGCTGCGCCCGGCAGCGGCTGTAGGCCCAGGGTGTCGATACGCTCACGCCCGGATGCTTGATCAGCAGCACCGCCGGCAACGGCGCCTCGCCGCTGGCCACCGGTTCGAGTTGTTCGCCGCGGCCAAAACAGAGCTGGCGCCCACCCCCCAGGCAGAACGGCACATCGGAGCCGAGCGCTGCCGCCAGATCGTGCAGCTCCGCCTGCGGCAGCTGCAGGCCCCACAGGGTGGTGAGGCCCACCAGGGTGGCAGCTGCGTCGCTGGAGCCACCGGCCAGGCCTGCGCCCAGGGGAATGCGCTTCCGCAGATGGAGGCGAGCACCGAGTTCCGGCAGGCCCACGTGCCGGCGGAGTCGCTCCGCTGCCTGCACGATCAGATTGTCTGGGCCGCAGGAGAGGTCCGGTTGGTCGCACCGGAGGGTGATCGTGCCATCGGCGGTGTTGGCGAGTTCCAGCTCATCGCCCAGATCGATGCTCTGCATCAGCATCGCCAGCTCATGGAAGCCATCGGGGCGCAGCCCCAGCACCTCCAGGTGCAGGTTGATTTTGGCCGGGGCGAACACACGCAGATCAGCCATGGAGAGGGGCGGCGGTGGCCTGATTCAAGCCGGCCGCCAGCGCCAGCCAGCGCTGGGGAGCCAGTTCCTGGGGCCGTTGCTGCAGCGTGATGCCGGCGCTGGCGGCCAGGGCCTCAAGGTCGGCGGGAGGCAGCAAGCCCGCAAGGGTGTTGCGCAGCATTTTGCGCCGTGAGGCGAAACAGCGCCGCAGGAGGCTGTCCACCGTGCGGGCGAGGGTTGCGTCCGGTTGGTTGGCGCTCGGGAGTGGATCGAGCTGCACCACTTCCGACATCACTTTGGGCGGTGGTGAAAAACAGCCCGGCGGCACCTGGCACACCCGCCGGCAGCGAGCCAGCAGCTGCACCCTCACGCTCAGGGCTGAATAGGCGCTGCTGCCCGGTTTGGCTCGCAGCCGCTCGCCCACCTCCTGCTGCACCAGCAGCACCAGCCGCCGAAAGGGGTGCGGCAAAGGCCGGTCGATGCGCCCCAGCAGGTGTTCCAGGAGGGGCCCGGTGATGTTGTACGGAATGTTGGCTACCACCGCTTCCGCCTCCGGCAGGGGCAAAGCCAGCACATCCCCCTCAATCAGCCGAAAGCGGGGATCCGATCCAAAGCGCTGGCGCAGGCCAACGACCAGGTCGCGATCCAGCTCCACGGCGGTCAGCTCGGCGGCAGCACTGGCCAGCAGCCGTTCGCTGAGAGCGCCGCGCCCCGGCCCCACCTCCAGCACCCGTTCCCCTACTCTCAGCTCGGCCGCAGCCACGATCCGATCCAATACCCCGGCATCCACCAGCCAGTGCTGACCAAAGCGCTTGCGGGGGCGATGGCCGCTGAACGTCATGGTGAGGGGGCAGCTGCCACCAGCCTGCAGGGCGATGCCCCCTTTCAGGGGCTTGATTGCTCCCGGGAGAGCTGCCGCAGGTAGGCCCCCGACGACAGCCGGCGCCTGGAGCGGCGGCGAAACAGCCGGCTCAGGCGCCCACTGCGACGGGGGCGCCATTGCGCCACCACCATGAGCAGGCCAGCCAGGCCCATGGCCGAGACCAAAACGCGCGTGAACCGACGCAGGCCCACCTGCAGGCCCTGCACACGGCGTTGCTTGGCTGCTGCAGTGAGCTGGCCGGAAGCCTGGTTGAGGCCGATGACCAGTTGCCGCCGTTGGCTGGGCAGATCGCTCCCGAGAGAGGAGAGGGCTGGCCCTCCCCGTGGCAGCTGCCGCAGCACCTTGTCCAGCTCGCTGGGAGCGCTGGCGCGGTTGGCCTCGGCCCGCAGCTGGCTCAGATTCTGCTGCAGGCTTTGTAGCCGCTGCTCAGCGGCTTGGGTATCGGCACGCCAGGCACTCCATCCGGCCACGCCCTGCAGGGGAATCACCAACAGGTAGGCCACACCCAGGGGCAGAGCCAGCCGGCGACAGAGCTCCGCGCTGCGTTGACCGGCCGGGGTGCTGCCGTGGAGCCAGCTGGCCAGTTGCAGGCAACACACCGCCAGGATCAGCAAGGGCGCCTGGGCGATGAGGCTTTCGCTGAGCTGCATCTGCCAGGCGCTGCTGGTGAGCATCGGCGGCAGCACCTGGCTGAGCAGGTTGCTGATCAGGCAGAGCAGCAGCGCCAGGGCCGCCCAGCGCAGCACCTGGGCCAGATGACGCACCTGGGAGGGCACCTCAAGGGTGGGCGGCACGGGAATTGGCCTCAAAGATCGCAACAGTGAAACTAGCTAAAACTGTCTAAATCTTCTTTTTCAGACTGCATCTTATATGCGTCATGTTCTCTGCATCTTGCCCCTCGCTTCAGCCCGATGAGCCATCGCGGCCCACCTCCAGCCTCAGCCAGCGAATCGGGCGTTGCGCCGGGGGTAAGGCCACCAGGGCCGCCACCATTTCCACCCGATGCTTCCCCCAGTGGGGATGGGCTGCCAGCCAGCATCCCCAGGCTCTCTGCAGCCGCTGCCGCTTGGCGGCCTTGAGGGCGGCCCGACCGGCTCCATCGCGGCTGCCGCAGGCCCGACCCTTCACCTCCACCAGCAGCAGGCGGCCCGGTTTCTGCATCACCAGATCGAGTTCCCCCCAGCGACAGCGCCAGTTGCGCTGTACAAGGCGCCACCCCTGGCGCTGCAGCAGCACGCACACCTGATGTTCCGCCCAGGCACCTCGCGAATGGGAGGGGATGGTCACCGGCAGCGCCCAGGAGATGGTTCAGCTTTCCCGGTGACCGCCCGCGGCTGGTGATCCCCCACCGAGAACGCGCCCTAGGCTGGAATCTGACGGCCCGTCACCCTTGCAGCGCTTCAGCCCTAGTGAGTCTCCTGTCCAGCTCCCCACAGTGGTGTCGAGGTGGGTGCTGGCCATGCTCGTCGCTGTGCTCACCCTGCTGCCCCAGCCCGCGCAAGCGGCCATGGATTACGCCAAGCAGCAATTGATTGGTGCCGATTTCCACGGTGCCGATCTTCGTGGCGTCACGTTCAATCTCACCAATCTCCGCGAGGCTGATCTTTCCGGTGCCGACCTTCGGGGAGCCAGCCTTTTTGGTGCCAAGTTGCAGGATGCTGATCTGTCGGGTGCCGATCTGCGCGATGCCACCCTGGATTCGGCGGTGCTGGAAGGCACGGATCTCCGCAATGCCTTGCTCGAAGATGCCTTCGCTTTCAACACCCGCTTTCGCGGGGTGGAGATCGATGGGGCCGATTTCACCCATGTGCCGTTGCGCGGTGACGCCCTGGCTACCCTCTGCCAAGCCGCCACCGGCACCAATCCGGTGACGGGTCGCTCCACCCGATCCACTTTGGAGTGCGGCTGATCCCGCACCACTGCCATGAGCTTTGATGCCCACAGCCTCGAACGCTTGAAGGCCCTCGGCCGCAGCTTACCCAAGCCCCTTCCGGCACCCGAGCGACAACCCACCCCCCCGGTGCGACAGCATCGGCTGGAAACCGAACAGAACCCTGAGCAGTTGTTCCGGGAGCTGATGACGGCCAGTGCCGATGGCACCGTTCCTGCCCACTTGCTGGATCGCCTGCGTCAGTTGGAGGCGGTGTCTCCCCGCGATTCCCGTGAGACCCCATCGCCGTCTCCCCAACCCAGCCCCTCCAATCGGCGGCCATCGCAGCGACGCGCTCCGGCTGCTCCGGCTGCTCCGGCTGCTCCGGCTGACCAAGAGCTCTATGAAGCCTTTGCCGATCTTCTCAGCCTTGAGCAGGAGCAGGCGGAGCCACTGCCGACAGACCGCCGCAGCGATGGCCGATCCGTGTTGCCACCGGTTGTGCGCCCGCAGCGACGCCAATAGGCCTAAGACCGCTTCATGGCTGTGGTGGCACCCGTAAACAGCTCCCCCTGCACCCAGCAGGACCATACGCGGGTTTGCTGGCCCTGCTGCAGGCACGGTGCTGGCTCCACCTTCGGCAAACGCCAGTCTTCAGCTTGAAACGGAGCGTAAGGCGAGGCAACGGCAGCCATGGCAGAACCCTGCAACAAGCCAGGGAGGCATACAGTACCCCTGTACTAGCTCGGGTGGCGCTGGCTTGTCAACCAAAGAAGCCTTGCGACTGCAGCAGCAGGGCGATCGCCAGCAGGGGAGCCACAACGCCAAGGAGCAGCGTCAGCTTGAGTCGTGTGGGAGAAACCTGAGGATCACTCTGTCGGATGGCCATGGCTTTTGGAATCTATTTTCATGGTAGGTGGTATCAGCGCAGACAGCGGCGGCGTTTTTATGCTTGGCTAGCCCTGCCTTGACGCCCAGCTGGTGTCGGCTATTCACCCTCCCTCGCCACACCGAAGGTTTCCTCTGCTGCCAGCTTTGGGATTGCTGCTGGCCTTGGGTTTTGGGGCGTCGGCACTCATCAGTTATCTCTCTGCTCGTGGCTCGATCCACCACCAGATTGCTGATGTCGCTCTGCCGCAGACCGCCGAGATCATCCAGGCTGAGCTCGAAAGTCGACTGTTTCAGAAGGTGGCTGTCGGCCGGGCGATGGCCGCGAACAGCTTTCTGGTGCAGTGGCTTGATCGAGGTGAGAGCGACCCTGCCCGCATGATTACTTACCTTGGCGGCGTTCAGCGTGCGGTGGGAGCCATCACGGCTTTTTTTGTCTCGGAACGATCAGGTCAATATTACCATCCACAGGGTGTCTTGAAGCGTGTCTCGCCCCTTGATCCGCGGGATGCCTGGTACTTTCGCTTTCGAGGCATCCCGGCGTTATTTGAGATTAATATTGATCGTGATACAGCGGATCCAGATCGTCTGACAGCGTTCATTAACCAAAAGGTTTTCGATCCCCAGGGGAACCTTCTTGGTGTGATCGGTATTGGCGTCGAGGTGCGTGATCTTTCTGAGCAGCTGGCGCGTATCGAGGAGCGATATCAAAGCCATGTTGTGCTGAGCAATGCAAAAGGTGAGGTACAGCTGGCGGGGAGCCATCGTTCGGCATCCCTATCGCTTCTCCATCTCGCCGAGTGGCATGGCTTAGCCGAGCATCAGAAGCGCCTTCTTCGTGATACTGCTGCCTCCTTTCGATTCCATGCCTATGGCGATGTAATTTTTGTTGATAGCCGCCCAATCCCTGAATTGAATTGGTGGTTGGTTGTGACGCAGCGCAGTGGTCCTGATGCTGGGGGTACGCTAACAACCCTCATCCAAAATCTTCTCATTGCGCTGTTGATTACCCTGATTGTGCTCTGGTTTGCTCACTTGACAATTGGCGACTATCAGCGTCGGTTAGAGCTTCAAGCGATCACCGACCCTCTTACTGGTCACTATAATCGTGCTGCTTTTGAGTCATTGTTCCAGTCGTCCTGCAAAGCTGCCAGGCGGCGTGGTTCTGATTTCTCGGCTCTGTTGGTTGATATTGATTATTTCAAGACAATCAACGACAATCAGGGGCATCTGGCCGGCGACGAGGCGATCCGTCTGGTTGCTCATCGCATGTCTACCCTGCTGGCGGCGACAGATCTTCTGTTTCGCTGGGGTGGCGAGGAATTTTTGGTGTTGCTGCCCGATCGTGGTGAGGCTGCCGCCCAGGTGCTCGCCCGGGAGATTTGCGATCAGATTCGCCGCCACCCCTTTCTGATTCATGACTTCAATCTGGCGCTCAGCGTGAGCATCGGCTGCACCCGATGGCGACATGGCGAGACGGCCTTGGAGCTCCTCGAGCGCGTGGATCGCGCGCTCTACGCAGCCAAGAGCGCGGGGCGCGACCGCGTGATGGCAGCCTGAGCGACTTGGTATCAATGTACTAGAATTGGGGCGCCTGGCCGTTTGTCTGTGTTGTCTCTGCCGGATCGTCTGGAGCCGCTCGGCGGGCTGCGCAGCTGCCGGCACTTGCTGCTGCTGCCCCTGGCGGGTGGCACCGTGGCCGCTGGCTTTCCCAGCCCCGCCGACGACTACGTGGAGGCGGGCATCGATCTCAACGAACAGTTGATCCGCCATCCCAGCAGCACCTTTTTTCTGCGCGTCAGCGGCGACTCCATGAATGGTGCCGGCATCTATCACGGCGATCTACTGATCGTGGACCGCAGCCTCGAGCCGCGGCCTGGCCGCATTGTGGTGGCCGTGCTGGATGGTGCTTTCACCCTCAAGCGCCTGGCTTGCCACCGCGGCCGCCTCCGGTTGGAGTCTGCCAACCCCTCCTATCCAGCCATCGATCTGCATGACGCCGACGATGTGCGCATCTGGGGCGTTGCCGTGCATGCCATTCATTCCCTTTGATGGGCATGTTGATGGGCATGGGCTGGGCTGATGCAGCCTGGCCGCCATCGGCGATTCAACTGCACAGAGTATAGGGTTATATGATTTCAATTTAAGCTATTCTGGCTGCTTGCCAGTCTTGCTGAGGCTTGTCTGGGGATGATCAATGGCAATCAACTGGCGTATTGATAATAAGGTACCCGCAATCTATCTGCGAGCTGTTGCATAACACTGAATTGCAAAGCCAGGCGCTTCCTCTTGATCCGTTCGGGTGATGGTGATTTTTTCTTTTGATGGCTCTTCGCTTTTTTCAGTTGCACGATAAACTCTGACCCGAGAATTCTTGTTTCAGCGGATCGCATCGATGTAATTCTAAGATTTGCTAGTCCCATCCATCGAAGATCGTAGAGAAGTAGCTCGAAGCTGGCTGGCACAAAGCACTACCGATGACAATCTTGGTAGTCGACCTCTTTGAGCATGCGTGAATAGTCATTCCAAGTGGCCGAAGGATCGACCTTGAATGTTGGGTCTTGTAAAGCCGTGCGTGTCGTCCAACAGGGATTGCCTTGATTCAGGATCGAGTTTAATTGCTGATCTAAAAAGTATTCCGGTTCGTGGATCTGTAAGCCGTAACGGTGTACACGCAGAGCTTCGGCTATGGTTGTTGGATTTCGAAAGATGTCAAACGTGTACCTCATGTCAGGCACCGCAAGTGAGACAATGCTTCGATCAGCTAAGGATGCTTCGGCTGCCTGCAGATGATCAATAATATTGACAGAGTGCTCGATATTGTGACTGGAAACAAAGTAGTCAAGATTCTTGACATCTTTTTCATTTAAAAGATTTTTAGCGATCCTCCTGGCCATGCAATATCAACATCTTCGATATTCTCGATCATATCTTGGTGTACCGTGCAAGTGTGTTTGCGGGCGTTCTCTCGCAGGGAATCTGCGTCCGTATAGTCAACAATGATGGTGTTCCAGCCGTGTTTTCTTGGGGCCACTGGGTTAAACCAAGGACCGATCTCAATGCCGCGACTATGGTCCTTTGCGATTCCTTCCATGATCATCGCTCGACGCTGATCTCTTGCGGCCATCCTGCGCCGATGTGGAAACGCTTCAAAATCTATCGCTTCCGCACGCCTTGGCCAGCGCCTAGCAGTGCAGATGTACTATAGTCGTTGGGCTTGCTGCGCTGGGCATCCGCTGCGCGCCACTCCTGCCATGTCTCTGGCCACGGTGCTGATCGACGCCAATAGTTTCTACGCCTCCTGTGAAGCGGCGCTGGATCCGGCCCTGCTGGGTCGCCCCCTCGTGGTGCTTTCCAACAACGATGGCTGCATCGTGGCCCGCAGCGCCGAGGCCAGGGCCCTGGGCATCGCCATGGGCACTCCCTATTTCCAGGTGCGGCGTGAGCTTGAGCGGCTCGGCGTGATCGTGCGCAGTTCTAATTATGCTCTTTATGCCGATATGAGCCAGCGGTTGATGAGCACGCTGGATGACTGGGTGGAGGCGCTTGAGATCTATTCCATTGATGAAGCCTTTGGCCTGTTGCACCGGCCAGAGGAGGCTGATCTCAGCACTTGGGGCCGGCAGCTGCGGCGTTGCGTGTTGCGCCGGCTGGGGTTGCCTGTGGCCGTGGGGATCGCCTCCACCAAGGTACTCGCCAAGCTGGCTAATCGTATTGCCAAGGTTACTCCAGCCCACGGTGGAGTGTTTGATCTCGGTGTCGTGGCCGATCCCGATCCCTGGCTGGAAGCCGTGGCGATTGAAGACGTGTGGGGCATCGGTCGGCGCCTGTCGCGCTGGTGTCGCCTGCGGGGCATCGCCCATGCCCTCGCTCTGCGCGATCTGCCCACCGGCGAGCTCCGCCGCCGCTGCGGTGTGGTGGGAGTGAGGCTGCAGCTCGAGTTGCGCGGTCAGCGTTGCCTGCCGCTGGTGGGTCAACCGCCGGCCAAGCAGGAAACCTGTGTGAGCCGTAGTTTCAGCCGCCCCATCACCGAACGCGCCGAACTGCGCGAGGCGGTTGCCACCTATCTCAGTCGCGCCGCCGAGAAACTGCGGCGCCAGCGCCAGCGGGCTGGCGCCATCACGGTGTTTGTGCGCAGCAGCCCCTTTACCGGCACCCGCTTCTACAGCAACGCCGCCACCGTGGAATTGCCCTTGGCCAGCAACGACACCGCTGTGCTGCTGGCCGCCGCTCTGCCCCTGGTGGATCGCCTGCATCGACCCCATCACCCGCTGCAGAAAGCCGGCGTGTTGCTCCAGAACCTGCAACCGATGGCTCAGCTGCAGCATCACCTGCTGGCACCGCTGACGCCCGAGCAGCAACAGCGTCGCGAGGTGCTGCTGGCCACCGTGGATGCACTCAACCGTCGTTATGGAAGCGGCACCATCCGCTGGGCTGCCTGTGGTCTGGCCCCCACGTGGGCCATGCGCCGCTCCCGCCTTTCCCGTGCGGCCACCACTCGCCTGGCCGATCTGCCGACCGTGTACGCCCGATGACAAGCAGGGCGGCCGTTGGTTCAGGCCACAGCTTCGGCAAATAAGCCGGCGATCTGGTTGCGGCCATTGATCTTGGCAAGCTCCAGGGCTCGGTCTGCCCGCCCGATCATGGCGATGAAACCCTCATCTTCACGGTCAACCATGGTGATGCCACCGCTGATTCGCAACTGGTAATCGGAGTGGCTGTACACACCCCGCATGGAGGCCACGGCCTGGCGCAGCCGTTCCGCCAGGTCCATGGCGGCGGCGGCCGTGCTGTTCACCAGGAGCAAGGCAAATTCCTCATCCCCCAGGCGTCCGGCCATGTCTTCCTCGCGCAACACGTTACGCAGCAGATGGCCCAGGTTGAGCAGCACCGTATCGCCGGCGGCATGACCCCAGCGCTGGTTGATCTGCCGAAAGTTGTCGATGTCGATGCAGAGCAGGGCCAGGGGCTGCTGGAGCTGTTGCGCCCGCTCAAACTCGCGCTGGCCCATGGCCATGAAGGTGGGGCGGTTCAGCAACCCGGTCACCGGGCAAAGCTGGGTGCGGCGACGCAGCTCCAACTCCCGCATCACCACCTGAGCCAGCCAGCGCAGCTGTTGCAGCTGCTGCTCCGTGGGCAGGCGCGGCTGCCGGTCGATCACGCAGAGGGTGCCGAGGTTGTGGCCAGCCGCGGTGGTGAGGGGGGCGCCGGCATAAAAGCGGATGTGCGGCGCGTCGGCCACCAGGGGATTGTCGCGAAAGCGATCGTCGGCCAGGGCATCGGGCACCACAAGCAAATCGCTGCCGGTGATCGCATGGGCGCAGAAGGCGATCTCCCGCGGTGTCTGGCGAACCTCCACACCTTTGCGCGACAGAAACCACTGGCGATCAGCATCCACCAGGGAAATCAGGGCAATCGGCGTGCCAAAGATGGCGCTGGCCAATTCCACGATGCGATCGAGGGCCGGATCGCTGGGCTGATCCAGAATTCCATGGCGCTCAAGATCCCGCAGCCGCAGGTCTTCATCCGCTGGTACCGGAGCCGAAGAGGGGCTAGAGGCCGCGTCAGCGCCCTGGGATTTGGTGTCGCGGTCATCCGCCATGACGGTGACTCCGCAGAGAATTCAGCCTAGGCCGCTGGTACGCAGGCAGGGGCTGGCACAGTGGTGGCAGCGGCGGCAACTTCCTCAAAACCGGCGCGGCGGCGTTCATCCAGGGCGCCGAGGTGCCGCCGTTCGCTGTAGTACGCCTCCTGAAATCGCAGGGCATCCGCGTTGAGTTCGCCGAACAGGGCCTCAATCCGCTGCTCCATCGCCAGCACTGGCGTCAGACCATCGCCGGGTTGGGCTGTGGCGGCCAGCATGCGCCCCAGGCAGTGCTCCAGTGTGCGCAGTTGCTGGGAGCGCCAGGCATCTAGCAGGTGCCGGCAGCGCTTCTCGGCCTGAAGCCGGGAGCGAACGGCGATGGCACCGCGCAGCTCCAGCAGGGGGCGCTCCAGACTGAGTCGCTGCACCTCTCCCGGTTGCAGCAGCGGGGTGAGGCGGTTCAACAGCTCGCTCTGCTCCATCACCAACCGGTCGGCGAGCAGCCGCGGCAGATCCAGTTCAGCCAGATCGTCACCCGGATCCTGGCCGCGGTTGATCGCCTCCAACCGCTCCACGCCCAGGTTGTCCTCTTCGATTTCACCGATCGCCGCCCAGAGCTGGCGGTGATGCCGCAGGCCAAAATCGTCCTGTTCGGCCAGGCGCAACTGCCGTCGGATCTCCGCCCGCACCAGAGGGCCGTGCAGGTAAAGCAGCAGAATCGCCGCTTCGGCGTGCTCCTGCACGCTGGTGGCACCGGGTTTTTCCCAGCGGCTGGCGCGGCCATGCCACCGCTGGCCCTTCACCTGACGCCGCAGGTCTTCCTCCAGGGAGCGCACCAGGTGCGCCTGACCGGCGCTGAGGCGCTCAGCCACCTGTTGCAGGTAGCGGGTGCGGAGCGTGGCCTCCGGCAGGCGGCCCAGCAGTTCCACCAGGGCGGCGGCCGCCTGTTGAAACTGATCCACCTGGCTGAGATCGCGGCCGGCCAGCACCTGATCGATCTGCCAGTCGAGCCAGAGCGGCGCCTGATCGAGCAGGGCTCGATAGTCGGCAGCACCGTGCTCCTGGAGAAACTCATCGGGATCCTTGCCGGCCGGCAGGTGCAGCACCCGCAGTTCCAGCTGGCCCTGCAGCGCCAGCTGTTCGGCTTCGCCGATCGCCCGCTGGGCCGCGCGGATGCCGGCGCCGTCGCTGTCGAAATTGAGGATCAGACGGCGACGGTCGGTGCAGCGGCAGAGCTGGGTGATCTGTTGCCGGCTGAGGGCCGTGCCCAGGGCTGCCACCGCGTTGGTGATGCCGGCGGCATGCAGGGCGATCACATCGAAGTAGCCCTCCACCAGCACCGCCCGGTCGGCCCGGCGGATGGGGTCGGCGGCACGATCGAGGCCAAAGAGGTGTTTCCCCTTCTCAAACACCTCCGTTTCGGGAGAGTTCAGGTATTTGGGTTCGCCGCCATCGAGGCTGCGCCCCCCGAAACCGATCACGCGCCCTTGCCGGTCGCGGATCGGCACCATCACCCGATGGCGGAAGCGGTCGTAGAAGCCGGTACCGCCCTTGCGCGGCACCACGAGACCGGCAGCCTCCAGGAGCTCGGGTTCCAGTCCCTCCACCTGGCTCAGATGGTTGAGCAATCCATCCCAGCGCTCGGGGGCATAGCCGAGCTGAAAGGCCTCCAGGGTGGCTTCGCTGAGCCCCCGGGCTTCGCGCAGATAGGCCAGTGCTGCCGCGCCTTCCGGCGCGCGCAGCTGGCCCTGAAACCAGCCGGCGGCGAGGCTGAGGGCCCGGTGCAACCGTTCGCGCCGGCTCAGCTGCTGCCGCAGTCGCTCCTGTTGGGGTCCGTCCAGGGTTTCGACCGGCAACTGGTAGCGCCGGGCCAGATCCAGCACCACATCGCTGAAGCTGACGCGCTGCAGCTCCATCAGAAACTTGATGGCATTGCCACCGGCACCGCAGGAGAAGCAGTAGTAGAACTGCTTCGCTGGCGACACCGTCATCGACGGTTTGCTGTCGTCGTGGAAGGGACAGATGCCGACGAATTCACGCCCCTTCTTCTTGAGCACCACATGCTCACCCACCACATCGACGATGTCGGCACGCTCCTTGACGGCCTCGATCGTGCGGGGGTGGAGGCGTGGCGCGGCCATGGGGAGGCGTCGGGGTGGAGGGGACCCCAGCGGTGGTGGGCCAGGTGCATCCATTCTGCGGCAGCGCACCAGGGGTGGAGGATGAAACCATGGGGTTGAGCCACGGTGCCGCGTCGCGGCGGGCCAGTCTTTGGCTGCTGCTGGGTGTTCTCAGCTTCAGCCTGATGGCCGCCTGCGTGAAGCAGGTGGTCGATCGCATCCCCCTGGTGGAAGTGGTGCTGGCCCGTTCCTTGATCGGGGTGGTGATCACCGGCTGGATGTTGCAGCGGGCCCGCATCTCTCCCTGGGGTCGGCGCCGCGGCCTGCTGGTGGGGCGCGGTCTGATCGGCAGCGTGGCCCTGTTGTGTGTGTTCGGTGCATTGCGGTATCTGCCCCTGGCCACCGCCACGGTGCTGCAATTTCTCTACCCCAGCCTCACGGCTCTGTTGGCCTGGCCATGGTTGGGTGAACGGCCAGGCGCGAGGGCACTGGCCGGGCTGGGACTGGGTTGGCTGGGCGTGCTGCTGGTGTGTCTGCCTGGGATGTCGAGCGGAGCCGCGGTGCCGCTGGGGGTAGCCCTGGCCCTGGGCGGAGCCCTGTTCACGGCCATGGCTTATGTGAGCGTGCGCCAATTGGGACGCAGCGAACATCCATGGGTGATCGTGTTCTATTTCCCGCTGGTGGCGGTGCCCTTCTGTTTACCAATGGTGCTGGTTGATCCTGTGCTGCCGACACCGGTGGAGCTGCTCTGGCTGTTGGCGGTGGGGGTGTTCACCCAGCTGGGTCAGCTGGGGATCACCCATGGGCTCACCGGCCTGCCGGC
>JAYKGR010000014.1:0-11392 GCA_035285645.1 Cyanobacteriota bacterium
ATAGAGGAGGCTGGCATGGTTGGCCACCGTGCTGGGCAGGGCATCGGCGCCGATCAGTCGCACCCCACGGTGCAGCACCGTGCGGCCCGGTTCGGTGCCGGCGCAGTTGCCTCCCTGGGCCACCGCCAGATCCACCACCACCGCCCCCGGACGCATGCCATCGAGCATGTCGGCGCTGATCAGCCGCGGGGCTGGCCGGCCGGGCACCTGGGCGGTGCAGATCACGAGATCGGCCAGGGCGAGCTGCTCGGCCAGCTGGGCCCGCTGCGCTGCCAGAAAGGCCTCACTCGCCTGGCGGGCATAGCCGCCCGCTTCCGCGGGGCGTTCCTCCTCACTGGGGGGGTCGATGAAGCGACCTCCCAGGGATTCCACCTGTTCCTTGGCCGCGGCCCGCACATCGGAGACGTAAACCACCGCCCCCAGCCGTCGGGCGGTTGCCAGGGCCTGAAGCCCGGCCACCCCGGCCCCGAGCACCAGCACCCGGGCGGGCTGGATGGTGCCGGCGGCGGTCATCAGCATCGGCAGGTAGCGGTCGAGCGCTTCCGCTCCCACCAGCACCGCCTTGTAGCCGGCGATGTTGGCCTGGGAGGAGAGCACATCCATCGCCTGGGCCCGGCTGATGCGGGGCAGCAGCTCCAGGGCGATGGCCGAGGCCGACCGCTGGCGCAGCGCCTCCACCAGGGGGCCGGCAGCATAAGGATCGAGGAGGCCCACCAGCAGCGAACCCTGGCCGAGGTGGCCCAGGCACTCCGGAGCGGGTGGGCTCACGCACAGCACCCCGGCGGCCTGGCCCCAGGGCAGCGCCTCGGCCGCATGCACGGCAGCACCGGCAGCCTGGTAATCGGTGTCGAGAAAACCGGCGGCATCACCCGCCCCCGCCTCCACATCCACACCCAGGCCCTTGGCCAACAGGCGGCGCACGCTTTCGGGCGTGGCGGCCACCCGTCGTTCGCCGGGGCGGGTTTCCTTCGGTACCAGCAGCCTTTGCATGCCCTATCCCGCAGATACGCTCATTTCAGAGGCACGAGGGGCCGCCGGCGACGCCAATCGCTCGAATGTGCGCCGATCAGAACAGGGGGAGCAGTTCCTGCTCCAGGCAGCGGGCCTGGGCGTGCCGGCCCTGTCGGCGCAGCTGGCGCAGCCGCAGGATCATCGGATCGATGTCGCAGTCGCGGCACCAGCAGCGGATCAGATGGCGGCGGCTGCGGGCCAGGGCCGTACGGCAGGGGTCGGCGGCGGAGTCCCGATCGGGTTCGGAGGGTGAGGAGGGGGGCTGGGCCATGACCCGCATGCCGTTGGCCGGACCCTAGGCAGCCCGTTGCCCGGCGCGATGGGAAGGAATACTCATTTTTGCGGCCCATGGCCTGGTCGGCTGGGGAGCGGCCTCAGCAGAATCGGCTCATGGTTCCACCCTCCTTTGCATTGGCTTCCCCGGCAGCGGAGGCGGCGCCCCCGATCCGACCGCGCGCGTGGCAGGGGCGGTTGATTCAGTTGCTGCGAGCCCGGCTGCGGTGCCCGGAGGCAGGCGGCCACGATGTGTTGGTGCATGCAGGGCCGGGGGCCGGCAAGACTCTGGGGGCCTTGCTGGGCTATCAGGCCCTGGCTCGCGAGGGTCAGCTGGAGCGGTTGCTGGTGTTCTGCCATCGGCAGTCGATCGCGGCCCAGTGGCTGGCTGCCGCCGCCCGGCTGGGGCTGCCGCTGCGCGAATGGCGGGGTGGGGGGTTGGCCTGCGGCTCCCACCTGCTGATCAGCTATCAGGCGGCCGCCCGCCACCTGTCGCGGCTGGCGGAGCATCCACCCAGCGGCCGCTGGCTGGCGGTTGCCGATGAGGTGCATCACCTCGGTTTCGATCCCCTGGAACCGGAGGCCAGCGCCTGGGGCCATGCCTTCAGCCATCTCAGCGCTGGGGCCAGCCTGCGCCTGGGGTTGTCGGGCACGCCGTTTCGAGCCGACAACCTGGCGTTCTGCGCCGCTCGCCGGATCCGGGTGCCGGAGGGCAACAGCACGGTGGAGCGCATCGTGCCCGACCTGTGCGTGGAGCCCAGACAGCTGATTCTGGCCGGGGATGTGCGACCGCTGCAGTTTCGCTTTCAGGATGGTTGGGTGGAGCATGGCCGGCTGGAGAGCGAGGGCGATCGCGAGATCTCGCCCCTCTCAGCCGAAACCCGCGAAAGCTGGCGGGCCCGCAATTTGCGCCGCGCCATTCGGCTGGGTGATGCTGGCGGCATTGCGCTGCGGCTGCTGCTTCAGGCCCGCAATCGCCTGCAGCGGCTTCGCCTGGAGCATGGCCGGGCGGCGGGGCTGGTGATCGCCCGTGACATCGAGCACGCCCGCAGCCTCGCCATCCTGCTGCGCCAGGAGGGAGACCGGGTTGAGCTGGTGCATTCCCAGGACCCGGCGGCGGCGGTGCGGCTGAACGGGTTCGAGCGAGGGGAGGCCGACTGGCTCGTGAGCATCGATATGGCTGCGGAAGGCTTCGACGCCCCCCGGATCCGGGTGATCGCCTACCTCAGCACCGTGGTGACGCGCAGCCGTTTTCTGCAGGCCATCACCCGCGCTGTGCGCCTTGATGGCGAGCGGGCCGCCGTTGAGCCCATCCCCCGCCATCCCTCGTATGTGTATGCCCCCGCTGATCCGTTGTTGATTGCCCACGCCCGCACCTGGTCACTCAGCGAGCCCTACCTCATCCGGGCCCCTGGTGGGCCCGGGGAGGCGGGGGTGGCTGTGGGGGCAGCGGCCAGCGGCCTGCCGCCCCTGCGGGCGATGGCCGATGACGCCGGGGAGGTGATTCGCATGGCGGGCCCCCAGCTACCGGCCTTTCTCGCCAAGGTTGGCTGATCACGGCCCCGGAGCGGCGGCGGCTGTGTTGGGGAAGTGCGACGTTGTGTCAACCAACACCGTGCAGGTCTCCGTTGCCCGGCAGGGTGGGCGCAACTTGGACGTTGGGCATGACAAGGCCGGGACAGAACGCCGACTTCAGAACCGCACCAGACGGTTCGCCCTGGTGGGACGCTCAGAATGGAAGGGATGGATTGCCGGCCCCGGTGCATCGCCGCCTCACTGTGGCGGTGTGTTGGTTGATGGCGCGCCGTGAAGCCCTCGACAGCCAGGAGCACTACGAAGACAGCTATGCGTTGAGCCAGGAATTCCGCGAGTGGCTGCTGTGCCTTGACGACCACCCCCAGGAACTGCGCAACAGTGTGCTGATGGTGCCCAAGCTGAAGGAAGGGAACCGTCGACCGGAAACCGACGGACTGTTGGAAATCTGAGCGCAGCTTGGCTGGCTCGCCCCCGGGTGCGCGGTGCACAGCCCCCTGCCCTAAGGTAAAGCGGAGTCAATCCGCTTTAGCAGCATGGCATCGGGCACTCCTGCTCCAGCGACCCCCGCGGTGGAGAATCTGGTGATCGTGGGTTCGGGGCCGGCGGGCTTCACGGCGGCCATCTACGCCGCCCGTGCCAATCTCAGCCCCCTCCTGATCACCGGCTTTCAGGATGGTGGCATCCCTGGTGGTCAGCTGATGACTACCACCCATGTGGAAAATTTTCCCGGTTTCCCCGATGGAATCCTCGGTCCCGACCTGATGGACCGCTGCCGAGCCCAGGCCCTGCGCTGGGGCACCCGGCTGGTGGAGGCGGATGCCGAAGCGATCGATCTCTCCCGGCGACCCTTCCGGATCACCGCCGAGGGGCGCACGATCGAGGCCCATGCCCTGATTCTTGCCACCGGCGCCAGCGCCAATCGCCTGGGTCTGCCCAGTGAAGAGCGCTTCTGGAGCCGAGGCATCAGCGCCTGCGCCATCTGTGATGGCGCCACCCCCCAGTTCCGCGATGCCCAACTGGCTGTGGTGGGCGGTGGCGATTCCGCCTGTGAGGAGGCGGTTTATCTCACCAAGTACGGCAGCCACGTGCACCTGATCGTGCGGGGTGACCGGTTGCGCGCCAGCGGAGCCATGGCCGACCGTGTATTGGCCAATCCGGCGATCACGGTGCACTGGCATCGGCAGGTGGCGGATTCCATCGGCGGCGACTGGCTGGAAGGCCTCGTCTTGCACGACAGCCGCGGCGAGGGGGCCGTTCCGGCCGAAACCCTGGCCGTCCGTGGTTTGTTTTATGCCATCGGTCACACGCCTAACACCCGTCTGGTGCGGGGCCAGCTCGATCTCGACAGCCGTGGCTATGTGGTCACCCAACCGGGTCGGCCGGAAACCGCCATCGAGGGGGTGTTCGCCGCCGGCGATGTGGCGGATGCGGAATGGCGCCAGGGCATCACCGCCGCCGGCAGCGGTTGCCAGGCTGCTCTGGCGGCCGAGCGCTGGCTCAGCCACCGGGGCCTGGCGGTCACGGTGGAGCGCGCCAGCGTGGAGCCTGAGCCTGCCGGCGAACCGGTGCGCACCGCCGAAAGCGACGAGGCCAATTTCGACCCCAGTGCCCTCTGGCAGAAGGGCAGTTTCGCCCTACGCAAGCTCTACCACGAGAGCTCCCGCCCCCTGCTGGTGGTCTACACCTCGCCCAGCTGCGGCCCATGCCATGTGCTCAAGCCCCAGATCAAGCGGGTGCTGGCGGAGCTGGAGGGGCGGGTGCAGGGAGTGGAGATCGACATCGAAGCCGATCGCCAGATTGCCGAGCAGGCCGGCGTGACGGGCACACCCACGGTGCAGCTGTTCCTGAACAAGGAACTACGCCAGCAGTGGCGCGGCGTGAAGCAGCGCTCGGAGTTTCGCGAGGCCCTCGAGGGCCTGCTGGAGCCTGCAGCCGCCGGTCCGGCGGGCTGAGGCGTGGCGGTGTCAGCGCCGCCGCGGGCCGCCCGGCCGGTTGCCGCCTGGACGGGGGCCGGTGGCGCCGGCATTGCGCTCGCGGTAAGTGATGCGACCGCGGGTGAGGTCGTAGGGGCTGATCTCCACCAAGACTTTGTCGCCTGCCAGCAGCTTGATCCGGAACTTGGTGAGCTTGCCAGCGGCCCGGCACAGGCACTGGTGTCCGGCAGGCTGCTCCAGGGTTACCAGGTAGAAACCATTGCCCTGTTCTTTTTCAATCACTCCGGACGTTTCGATCATGCGGCTGGCGGAACACGGACAATCAGGTCACCACCAGCCTAGGCGTTGACCACCCTGCTGTTTCACAAGCCCTACGGGGTGCTCAGTCAGTTCAGCCCGGAGCCAGGCAGCCGCTGGCGCTGCCTGGTTGATCACATCTCCTGGCCTCGGGTCTATCCGGCCGGGCGGCTGGATGCCGACAGCGAAGGTCTGCTGCTGCTCACCGATCACGGCGTGCTGCAGCAACGGCTGACCGATCCTTCCCATGGCCACTGGCGCCGCTACCTGGTGCAGGTGGAGGGCGCACCGAGCGCGAGGCAGCTGGAGCAGCTGGCCCAGGGGCTGATCATTCAGGGCCGCCGCACCCTGCCAGCCAGGGCTGCGCTGGTGCCCGAACCGACCCTGCCGCCGCGACAGCCGCCGATCCGCTGGCGTGCGGCGATTCCCACGGCCTGGCTGGCGATCGAGCTGCGCGAGGGCCGCAACCGCCAGGTGCGGCGCATGACCGCCGCCGTGGGCCTGCCCACCCTGCGGCTGGTGCGGGTGGCGATCGACCTCATGGATGGCCAGCCGCCCTTGAGCCTGGAGGGTCTGGCTCCCGGCCAGTGGCGGCTGGCCAGCGGGGCGGAGCAGCACCGCCTGCAGGCCTTGCTGGGCCGGCGGCGTGGCCGCCTCAACCGATCGCGTCCTTGAGTTCGCGCGCCGTCTGCAACTGGCCGTAGTAGTAATGGGCTCGGGCCCGGCGATCGCTGTCCTCGATGGCGTCGAGGGCATCGAAACCGAGGCCCTGCCAGAGCTCATGGCCGCAGGCCCGGGTGAGTTCCTCGGTGGCTTCGGCTTCCATCACGGCCAGACGCCGCTGCAGGTTTTTGATCTGGGCCACAGACATGGGCAGCGGGCGCGAAGCGGATGAGCGGGCTATGGTACAAATATGCCAAGTCCATGACGTCAGAACGGCAATTTCTTCTTGGCGTCCTTGTCGAGATCGGCCTCCATCTCGCGCAGGCGCCGCAGGATCGTGTCGTAATACTCCTTGAGATATTCCTCCAGTCCGGTGGTCTCAGCCGGGTCGAGGCCAAACGCCGCGTAGCTGGCCTCCATCGGTGCGTCGAAGGCCGTGCCCGCCGTCACCACCTCGGCAAAGGCCAGCCGCTCGGCCACGTTCACACTGGCCTCGAAGAATCCGGTGAGCGATTGCATCAGCTGGATCAGGGCGGGTGGTACCCGCAGCACGCGGGCGCTCTTGCCTGTGTACCGCTCGCACAGCTGGGTGATTTCACCGGTGGTCCAGGCCCGAGGGCCCACCACGGGGAAGGCCTCACCCACCGTTTCAGGCCGATCCAGAGCCGCTACAGCAAAGCGGGCCACGTCTTGGGTGTTCATGTAGGCGATCGGCGTGGGCACACCGCTCACCCAAACCGTCTGACCCTCCAGCACCGGGATGGCGAATTGGCTGATCAGGCCTTGCATGAAAGCCACGCCCCGCAGGATCGTGACGTCGAGATCGGCAGCCAGCAGCCAGTCTTCCGTGCAGGCCTTGATGTCCATCAGCGGCACCGATCGGTGGCGCGCCGCATCCAGCAGCGACAGAAACACCAGCCGTCGCACACCCGCCCGCCCGCAGGCCGCAAAGAGATTTTGCTTGCCACTCCAGTCCACGTCGTAGCAGCTGAGCGTGTCTCCGGCGCGGGCGGTGGCGGCGTCGATCACCGCCTCCTGGCCCTCCAGCGCGTAATCGAGGCTGGCCGGCTCGAGCAGGTCGCCGCGGGTGAGTTCGCAGCCCCACTCCTGCAAGAAGGAAGCCTTGCGTGGGTAGCGCACCATGCAACGCACCTGGTGGCCGGCATCGAGGGCCCGGCGGGCGATCTGGCGACCGAGCGTGCCCGTGGCGCCGACAACCAGGACCTGCATGGACCACTCCCAGGAAAGCGCAGCGAGCCTAGGGGGCGGCGGGGGTGGTCAGTCCTTCAGCAGTTTGAGCAGCAGTCCGCCGCCCACCAGCCCCACAGGAATCAGAACCCAGAAGAGGGCTGCGGTGCCGAAGATTTCAGAGGCCATGGCCGGGCGCAGTGCGGAACGCGGCCCCATTGTGCCCTGCAAGCCCCCCGGCGGTGGCCAGCAGCTCCGGCCAGGGGGCATCGCTGCGCAGGTGGCCTTCCATCACGCCGCTGGCCCAGGCGCCATGCCCTCGTTGCCGCAGAGCCGCCACCAGAGTTGCCAGCGGCGGCGGGCCGCCGCCGAGGTGGTGGCCGATCAGGGCGGTGGGCCAGCACCGGGCCGGCACCCCAGGGTCAGCCTGAAGCCGTGTGAGCAGCCGCGCGCTGGCCTTCGCCACGCCGATGGGATCGGCCAGGGCTGCCTCCTGCAGCCGCGCCACGGTGGCGCTGTGCTGCAGAGCACCGATCCACAGCGGACCGCTCACCGCCAGCGGGGCCTCGACACCGCAGCGACAGCGTGCCCAGCGCCCCAGCCGCAACAGCGGTTGCACCTGCTGATCTCCGCAGCCGTGGCAGTGGGCCACCAGCCCCAGGGCGGCCTCCGCGGCGGCGGCTGGATGGCGATCGAGGCGGATCGCCGTGCGAAAGGTGCGGCCCTCGCTGAAACTGAGCAGGGGCGTGAGGCCGCGGCCCAGGGCCCAGGCCGCCCGCGCCAGGCTGCCCAGCTGCAACCGCAGCGCCAGCTCCCAGCTGGCTGGATGGGCCCGGGCGGCGGCTCCAAACCGGCGCACCGCCACCGCTCGGTCGTGGCCGGTGGCGGAGCGGCCATCGGTGCTGGCCAGGTAAAGCACGCCGCCGAGGCTCACCGCATCCAGGGCCGCCGGCAGCAGGGCTGTCGGGCAGCCGAAGGCATCGATATCCACCAGCTCAAACCGCCGTCGCCGCCGCTGGCACGCCGCCAGCACCTGTTGGGCCGTGCTGGAGCTGAGCCGCAGGTGACAGCCGGCGGGCAGCGCCGCCAGGTTGGCCGCCAGCAGCGGCCGCCGGTCGCCATCGGCATCGTTGGCCCACACCTCCTGCGCCCCGCCCTCCACGCCATACCGCAGCGCCCGGATGCCGCAGCCGGCCATCAGATCGAGTGCCCGCACGGGGCCGGCGGCGGCCAGCAGTCGAGCCAGCAGCATCCCCAGATCGCGCGCTGGCCTGGATTCCGGCCTGAAAAAGCCTGGGCCAGTGCCCAACCGCACGGCACCTTCGCAATAGTGAGGGTCTGTTGTGTGGTGGATCCCCTTGCCTCCCCGCCCCATGCCCCAGCCTGCCTCCACGGGCATCCACTGGGGCGAGCACGGCCAGTGGCACTGGTACGGGCATGCCTGCCACTGGCGCCGCCTGGGGGATCCCGCGGCCCCTCCCCTGGTGCTGCTGCATGGCTTCGGTGCCGCCAGCGGCCACTGGCGTCACAACGCCGCTGCCCTGGCCGCCGCGGGCTGGTGCGTGTATGCGCTCGATCTTCTGGGATTCGGGGCCTCCGAGCAGGGCTCCCTTCGCTTCGACAATCGCCTCTGGGCACGTCAGCTTCAGGGTTTTCTGATGGCGGTGGTGGGTGAGCCGGCCGTGCTCGTGGGCCATTCGCTCGGCGGGCTGGTGGCCCTCAGCTGCGGGGTGTTCTTTCCTGGATGGGTGGCGGCCGTGGTGGCGGCTCCCCTGCCCGATCCGGCTCTGCTGGCCGGTCCGCTGCTGCGCCAGCGGCGGCGGCCGTGGCGGCGCCGGCTGAAGCGGCGGCTGGTGGTGCTGCTCTGTCGCCTGTTGCCGCTCGAACTGGTGCTGCCCCTGCTGGTTCACTCCCCGCTGTTGTCGCTGGGCATTCAGTCGGCCTACCGGCGGCCGGTGCTGGCCGACCGTGAGCTGTGGCGGCTGATCGCCCAGCCCGCCCGCCGCCCCGGAGCGATACCCAGCCTGCGGGCCATGAGCATCGCTATGGCGCTGCGGCCGCGGCGGGCCACGGCCCCAGCGCTGCTGCCGCGGCTGCGGGCTCCCCTGCTGCTGATCTGGGGCCGCCACGATCGGCTGGTGCCCCTCGAGGTGGCGGATCAGTGCCGCCGCCTGCGCCCCGACCTCTCCTTCGCGGTGCTCGACGCCGCCGGCCATTGCCCCCACGATGAGGTGCCCGACGCCTGGAATGCCACGCTGGTGCGCTGGCTGGAGGAGGTGGGCGTGGCTCCCCAGTTGCCGCGTACCTTTGGTTGACGCGCAGCCTGCGGCATGAAGCACACCCTTTCGGTGCTGGTGGAGGATCAATCCGGAGCTCTCAGCCGGATCTCCGGTCTGTTTGCCCGCCGGGGGTTCAACATCGAGAGCCTGGCGGTGGGGCCTGCCGAGCACCGCGGGGTGTCGCGACTCACCATGGTGGTGGAAGGGGATGACCGCACCCTGGAGCAGATGGTGAAGCAGCTCAACAAGCTGATCAATGTGCTCGGTGTGATCGATCTCACCCGCATCCCGGCGGTGGAGCGCGAGCTGATGCTCATCAAAGTGGCGGCACCACCGGATACCCGCTCAGCGATTCTCGACCTGGTGCAGGTGTTTCGCGCCAATGTGGTCGATGTGGGCGATCAGGCCCTCACCATCGAGATTGTGGGCGATCCGGGCAAGATGGTGGCGATTGAGCAGGTGCTGCAGGGCTACGGCATTCTTGAGATTGCCCGCACCGGTCGCATCACCCTGGAGCGGGCCTCAGGTGTCAATACCGCTTACCTCAAGACAGCTGCCTCTGATAAGCGGGTGCCGGCTTGAATCAGGTGGGCGGTGTGGGGGCGGTGGGGCCGATCAGGGTTGGCCCTGCACCAGCGTGCCGCCTTCCACCAGGGTGGCGCGCACCAGGCGATCGCCCTGCTGCAGGCGATCCACCACGTCCATGCCGCTGATCACCCGGCCGAACACCGCGTAGCTGCCGTCGAGTTCCGGCAACGCCTGCAGGGCGATGTAGAACTGAGCGCTGGCCGAATCGGGGTCGGAGGAGCGGGCCATGGCTAGGGCCCCCCGCTGATGCGACAACCGCAGCTGGTCGCTGATGCCTGGGGTGGTCACCGTGGCGCCGTAGCGGGGCTGGGGCTCGCTGCGCAGGCCGATCTCCAGCGGGATCAGGCGGGCTTCGCCGCTGGCTGGATCCACAAAACTGCCGGTGCCCAGCTGATTGACGGGCACCTTGGGGTCGGCGCTCTGGGGATCGCCGCCCTGCACCACGAAGGGCGCTGGTTCGCGCACCACCCGGTGGAAGATCGTGTTGTTGTAGACCCCGCGCTTCACCAGATCAACAAAATTGCCGGCGGTGAGCGGGGCAGCCTGGCCATCGAGCTGCAGGCGCACGGCGCCTTTGCTCGTCTCGAACTGCACGATGGCGTTGCCCTGCAGGCAGGGGCTGGCGGCGGTGGCGCAACCGCTGGCCTGGGGATTGCTGGTGGCGGCGCAGGCCGTGAGGGCCAGGGGGGTGAGCGCCAGCCAGACACCAAGCAGGAGGCAGCGCAGCATCACAAACCCTCCAGAGGAACACCGAGGAAGCGAGCCAGTTTGGCTCCTGCTGTCTCGATGTCGGCCAGCGGCATCGGTTCGCCTACCCGGGTGAGCGGCAGGTCGCGACGGCCCTGGATCCGCAGCGCAATCCGCCGCCGGGGGCTGAGGCCATCGCGGATGTCGAGCCGCACGGCCTGGATGTCCCGCAGGGGCACGGTCACCTCGATGCGGCGGCGAAAACCCTGGCGCCACACCAGCGCCTGGCCTGTGGAACGGTCAAAGCGATTTTCCCCGGAACCCACATCGATGGCGATCACCGCCCACAGGTAGGTGGCCAGCAGCACGGCAGCCACGCCGTAGAGGCCCATCACCAGCCCCTGGGGCACCCACACCAGCTCGGCCGGATGGCCGATCGGCAGCAGGTTGCGCCCGAAGCGGCTGGACGCGCTGGTGAGCAAGAAGCCCACCCCGCCGATCGATACGGCCGCGGCGATCAAGATGTTCGAAAGACGACGGGACCCGAGCACGGGTTGCTCCAGCCGGTCGGGGCTGGAGTCGGCTCCGGGGGATGCCATGGCAGGGGAAACGCGCGCAATGGGGCCCATCCTGACGGGCGGCCGAACCCTTCGGCGAACGCGCCACGCCAGTGGTGCGAGTGTCGGCCCGTTGCGCCGGGGCGCGGAGATCGGTCGAGCGTTGTTACCATCCGCCGGTATCCCACAGCTCCGCGGGTTTCCGCACCTGCCACACTCATGACGATCGCTGTAGGACGCGCTCCTTCGTCCCGGGGATGGTTCGACGTCCTCGATGACTGGCTCAAGCGCGACCGTTTCGTTTTCGTGGGCTGGTCAGGTCTGCTGCTGTTTCCCACCGCCTACCTGGCGCTGGGCGGCTGGCTGACCGGCACCACCT
>JAYKGR010000015.1:0-2790 GCA_035285645.1 Cyanobacteriota bacterium
GCTGCAGGGTATGCAGCGCCAATGTGAGTGACCCTGGAACTGGGCGTTTGGGGCAGCAGGGTTACAGCCAGGAGCGGTAGCGGCTGCGCTGGCGCCGTGCCGCTGCCCTCTGGGCGGCGCTGCCGAACTGGGGGCTGGTGCCGTTGCGGCGGCGCCGCACCCAGACGCCCTGGCGGATCAGGCGACTGTCCTGCGCTCCAGCCTTCTGCACGCTGAGCAGCGCGCCATAGCCGCTGCGGTGTCTCGCTTTCGCCCGCACGCGTGCGGAGGCGGATGTGGCGGCAGCCACGACGGTAGCGGTGCTGCGCCGGCTCCAGAAGGCGAGGAAATAGGGCATCGAGCTGGGGCCCGGATCGCCGGGCCCGGTGGTCAGCGGCGGATCAGCAGCGGGTCAGCGGCGAGCGCCGGCGGGCTTTTTGGCATAGGTGGCCCGGTACAGCTCCGCTGGGCTCATGTCCTGCAGATTGCTGATGTTGCCGTTGCCATCGAACTCAGCAATGGTCGCGGTTGGGCCGATGCCGCCGCGCTGGCAGAACAGGAAGCTCAGCACCGGGTGGGTGCGCAGGCTCTCAACGTGCTCGGCCGCATTGACCTGGCCGTCATCGCCCAGCAGCGGGTTGCCCTTGCTGTCGATCGGCACCAGCCGGTCACGGCCGTTGCTGTCTCTCTCCAGCTTGAACTCTGCGCCCACCTGCTGCTTGAAGATGTCAAAGAAGCTGCCGCGGTTGTCGCCGCCGGGACGGCCGTCGGCGTCGATGAACAGGCGCTCCAGCAGCCGGTCCTTGCGCAGCTCATCCACCTGGCGCAGGGCCTCGTCGCGCTCTTTGGCAACGGTGCGCACCTTGCGGTCGGCACTGGCCTGGAGCTGGCGCTCGCGGTTGGCGATTTCCCGCTCCAGCTCAGTCTTCTGGCGTTCGGTCTCCTTGAGCCGCTCGTATTCCTCGGGGTTGATCTTGGAGAGCTGGGAGAGCTGGCGGCGCATGGAGCGCAGCTCGCGCTCGAGCTGGTTGGTTTTGCGGCGCTCGGCCTTGAGAGCCTCGCTGAGGCCATCGGCGGCCGGATCGCTCTCGGCGGGGGAGTGGTCCTCGGCGGGATCCTCCTCGCCGGGATCGTCGTCCTGCTCGTCGAGGTCGAGATCGTCATCGGCCGCCAGGGCGGCCTCGTCTTCGTCGCCGGGTTCGTCAGCAGGGGGCTGGTTGGGCCATTGCTGCTGCTGGCGGTAGGTCTGCAGCTGCGGGGAATGCGGCTGCTGGGAGAAGCGTTTGCTCATGGGGCCACCCATCACGGCTGTGGTTGAAGCGAGCACCCCATCCGGGCTGTGCTCACGCCCCCTATTGCCAGCACTCCCCAGAAGAGGGCCGCAGGGGCCTGGATGGGTTTGCCGGGGAGCATGGAGCCGGGCCCTGGAGGTGGAGCAGTCCAGGCCGGGCTCAGCTGATCGGATCGGTGGTCGCAGGTGTTGGCTCCGGCTCGGGCTCTGGGGCGTCCGGCGGCTCGGTGTCCAGATCGCTGAGGTCATTCGGATCGCTGAGGCTGCGGCGGGGTTTGGGCAGGTGCAGCCAGATGCCAGCAGGCAGCGCAGTGGCGGGGCGATAGAGCGGCACCACAAGCGCCTGGCCGGGCTCCAGCGGCGTGGAGGGCCGCACCGCCGGCACCACCAGCTCCATTCCCACCGGCAGCGGTTCCGACTGGGAGATCAGATCCAGATCGGGACGGTTGTACTCCCGCAGGGTCTGCGGTGTCGTGAAGAACTGCTCAGCCAGCAGCTTGAGGGTGTCGCCCTCGGTGGTGGTGTGGGTGTCCCAGCGGATCAGGGAGGGGTTGTTCTCCTGCAGCCAGTCCACGGTGGTGCCGTGGCGGCCGGCCAGGATCAGCAGGGTGTCGCCGGATTCGGTGAGCACCGTGTCGGTGGGGGCCAGATCGGGGTTGATGCGCCGCAGGGTCTGCACGGTGGTGCCAAAGCGCTCGGCGATCGTCAGCAGGCTGTCTCCCGGTGATGTGACGAGCACGCGGTTGGGCTTGAGCACCAGGGTGATCGCTTCCCCCAGGGCCTCCTGCAGCTCAGCGCCGATGCCCCCCTCGCCGTAGGAGAAGCCAATCGTGAGCAGGCTGGCGCCGGCGAGCAGGGCGCGGGGCCGGTTGGGCAACACGCCAGGGCTCTCCAGGGCCCGCAGGTCCCCCAGCCAGGCGACGCCGGCCAGCGCCGGGGACTGCAACGCCATCAGCGGTGGGCTCACCAGCTGCTCGGGGTTGGCTGGGTTGGGTGTGGCGGCGGGCTGGTGGATGGGCCGGCGGCCGGCCACCTGCCAGTCGATCGCCGCATCCAGCCAGTCCCACGGCTGCTCCGGCTCCAGCGGCAGTTCGGCGCCGCGGGTGATGCGGCCCTCGCAGAGGATGTCGCCGGCATCCATGCCGGGCCCTGAGTCCCGGCCGGTCACCAGCTTGCGCTGCACCACAAACACCTCCAGCAGATGGCGCGCCAGGGTGCGGGGGGCTCTGGCGGCGGGGTGATCGGGCAGGGGGAAGAGCAGCCGCAGGGCGGCCACCTCCTGCAGGGGCGTGGGCTCAACCACGGCAGAGCTGCCCCTGGAATGGGCTGTGGCGCTGGGGGATCCAGCTCTGCAGCGCCGGCAGGATCAGCAGCAGGCCGTCGACATGGCGCTGGCGCTGCCGTCCGGGCGACAGGCCAGCGGGGCTGGGCAGGGGAGCAGCGGTGTCGTATTCGGTGCTCACCTCCTCGAGCAGCAGCTCGGTGGCGTACTCGATCACATCGAGCTTCTTTTTCGGCAG
>JAYKGR010000016.1:0-11840 GCA_035285645.1 Cyanobacteriota bacterium
GCCAACCGGGGAGATGGGGGTCCCGGGGATCGAACCCGGCTAAGGCGAATTATGAGTTCGCTGCATTCACCAGATTGCTAGACCCCCCAGCAACCCACGGTTACCACAGGCCGCGGCTGGTGGGGAGCGGGGCGGCGCCTCCCGAGCCGAGGCTGCTGGAAAACCCGTTGGGCACATCAGCACTGCGCCAGGGCAGCGGCTCGCTCTGGGCCTCCAGCAGCCTCTCTGCGGTGGCCTCCACGGCCATGCCATCCCACACGATGGCTTGATCGGGAAATCCCAGCCCCATCAGCCGCCGGCCATCGGCACCGCCAACGGCCAGCCCCAGCAGATCGGTGATCTGGTGCAGCGGGTCGACACCGGCCGCAAACGACGCCCGCCAGGTGAAGGCCCGCTGCTCCAGCAGCTCCGGTGGCGTGAGCACAGCGGCACAGCGGCTCACCTGCAACGGCCCCTGCCCCGGCTGCCGCGGGGCTTCCAGGGTAGTGGTGCACACCACCGGGCCGGCCAGCACGGCGCTAAACCACAGCAGGGCCGCAGGCAGAGGGGCCGCCGCCATCTGGGCCCATCGCCAGCGAGGCTGCACCATCAGGGTCACCGCAGAGCGCTGCAACGCCAAACTAGCCCCGTTGGAACCCGACGCGATGCTTTCCCTTCCCGACTCCCCCCCCGAGCGGCGGCAACGGCTGCTGCAACTGCTGGCGGAGCGGGCCTACCGGCACGGCCGCTTCACCCTGGCCTCCGGCCGGGTGAGCGATCACTACGTGAACTGCAAACCCGTGAGCCTCAGCGGCGAGGGGCTGGCCCTGCTGGGCAGCCTGCTGCTGGACCAGGTGGAAGCCGACGCGGCGGCGGTGGCCGGCCTCACCCTCGGCGCGGATCCGCTGGTGAGCGCGGTGGCGCTGCAGGCAGCCCTAAACGGCCGATCGCTCGAGGCGCTGATCGTGCGCAAGCAGGCCAAGGGGCACGGCACCGGCGCCTGGCTGGAGGGGCCCCTCCCGGCAGCCGGCGCGCGCATCACCGTGCTGGAAGACGTGGTGACCACCGGCGGTTCATCGCTGTTGGCGGTGGAGCGCCTGCGGGAGGCCGGCTACCGGGTGGATCGGGTGGTAACGATCGTGGACCGGCAGGAGGGTGGCCTGGCGGCCATGACCGCCGCCGGCCTGGAGCTGCGCAGCCTGGCGCTGCTCGACGAGGTGGCAGTGCTGGCCGGCGCGCCCGCGGAGGCCTGAGATGGCCACTCCCCTGGCCGGCCCCGATGGCAACCCCTGGAGCTGGCAGCCGGCCCAGCCCAGTCGCGTGGAGCAGCCGGCAGGGATGCTGCGGCTGGAGGGTGCCGACACGCGGCGCGTGCTGCATGGCCAAACCAGCCAGGCGATCGAAGGGGCGGCCGCCGGCCGCTGGCTCGCGGGCTGCAGCATCACCGCCACCGCCCGACTGCGGGCCCTGGTGGAGGTGTTGGTGGATGGCGATGGGGCCTGGCTGCTGATCCACGGGGCCGACCCGGAGCCGGTGCGGCAGGCGCTCGACCGGGTGCTGTTTCCCGCCGACCGGGTGCGGCTGGGCCCGCTGGAGCCGGTGCGGCTGCTGCGGCCGGCGGCGGAGCCGACCCCCGACCGGAACGCGGGCTGGTGGACGCTGGAGAACGACCAGGGATGGGCGCTGGGGGGCTGGCGGGTGTTGCGCGCCGCGGCCTCGCTGCCAGCGCCGCTGGCCGCACAGCCGCCGCTGGAGCCCGCCGCCGCCGAGCTGTGGCGGATCCAGCGGGGCGAGCCCCGGGCACCGGGGGAAATCCACGACGACATCAATCCGTTTGAGGTGGGCCTGGCCGATCGGGTGAGCCTCGCCAAGGGCTGTTATGTGGGCCAGGAAACCCTGGCCAAGCTGGCCACTTACAACGGCGTACGCCGCCAGCTGCGCCGCTGGTGGCTGGCTGATGCGGCGGCACCCCCGCAGCCCGGCGAACGATTGCACGATGGCGCGGGGGAGCGCGCCGGCCAGATCACCAGCGTGCTGGCCCTGCCCCAGGGGGGCTGGGTGGGCCTGGCCCTGGTGCGCCGTCAGGCGTTGGAGGCTCCATCGCTCGCTCTGGAGGGAGGAGCGTCGTTGGCGGTGTCCACACCCAGCGGCTTTGTGGCGCCGCCGGTGGGGCCAGGCGGCGCCTCCTGAGCCAGCAGCCAGTGGGTTACGGCCCAGGTGGCCAGGCTGTCGTCGCGGTTGTAGCGAAAGATGCGCTGCAGGGGTAGGCGCGCCAGCGCCACCGGCCGATTCCGGTGGCGGGCCTGGCGCCACTGGCGCCACCACAGCAGGCAGCGGGCACCATCCACGCCGCTCTGGCTCCAGCGAAAGCCCAGCCAACCCGCCACCGCCTTGAGGCCATAGCTGTTCACCGGCAAGCGCCAGCCCTGCCGCAGCCGCTGATGCACATCCACCAGCCGACGCCGCAGCGCGGCCAACTCGGCCTCGCTGGCTCCGCAGCGCCGGCCCAGCCGCAGCAGGGCGATCGCTTCTGTTTCGCCGTAGTGCAGCACCGGCCAGGCGGGATAGTGGGCCAGCAACCGCTGCAAACGCCGCCAGAGGCGCCGCTCACCCTGCTCCTGCAGGGCCAGGAGCGGCTGGTAGCGCGCCGCGGCGGCAGCGGCAGCGGGCCAGTGGCCGGCTGGATCGCGCTTGAGGATCACGAACCCATGCAGAAAATCATCGCGGGCATCGGGATCCGACTCGATGTCGTACAGCAGCAGGCCGGGCGCCGCCGCCAGTTCCGGTAGCAGCCGCTCCTCGGGGGCGATGCGCTCAGGACTGCCGCTGGCCTGCACCCGCGCCTGAGCCACCAGCTGGGCCGCAACATCGCGGTGCTGCTCCCCGTGGTGCTCCAGTGCATCGGCCAGGCCGTTGGGGTCGGCGGCCGCCAGCTGCGCCAGGCTGGTGATGCCCAGGGCCAGCAACAGCTCACGCCGCTTGCCGCCGATGCCGCTCACCTCGCTGAGATGGCCTTCGGCGGTCGCTTCGCGGTCGCAGAGGCCACGCCAGCAGCAGAGCACGCACTTTTTGCGGTCGCTCACCAGGGGCGGCGGCTGGCGGCGCCGCAAATCCTCGGCCAGGCGGGCGAGGGCCTCATCGAGCTGGCGCTGCAGGCCGCCGGCAAGGGGCAGGCGCTGGCCGCCGCGCTCTCCCTGGCTCACCACCAGCCCCTCCCCCAGGGGCGCCTGCTGATGCTCCGCCAGCAAACGGCCCCAGAGGGCCAGCACCAGCCTGTGTTCGCGGGTGAGGTGCCGACCCTGGCGCGCCAGCACCGGCTGGTAGCCATGCAAGCCCCAGCGGCTGGGGCGATCGACCCGGCGCAGCAGGGGCGGGTGGGCCTCCAGCCGCTGCCCCGCCGGCCCCTGGCCCCGCAGCCGCAGGCCCACCACTCCGGCAGCGCCCGCGGCGGCGGCCGCTTCGCCATGGCCGGGTCTGTCGGGCAGCAGCATCTGAAACACCCGCAGCTGGTCGAGCAGCGTGAGCGCCCGGTGGGCGCTCCACTGCCGCCGCTCCTGGGGGCCATGGCGATCGAGCCAGGCGCGGCGGCGGCAGCGCAGCCAGCTGCGCAGCAGGCGATCGGTGAGCGCCGGATCGGCGGCATGATGCGGCATGGCCGCACGCTACGCGGGCTGGTGGCCTGCCGGCAGTCCGGCACGTCACCACGCCGGCGCCCCCCTGCGGGCTGCTAACCCACCTGCGATTCTCCTCCTCCCGCCATGGTCTCAGCCCCCCTGCCTCTGGAGGCCGCGCCGATCAGCTTCGGCACCGACGGCTGGCGCGGCATTCTCGGCGTGGACATCACGGTGGAACGGCTGCTGCCGGTGGCGGCGGCGGCGGCGCGGGAGCTGGCCAGCAGCGCCCCGGAGGCGCTCAGCAGCCGCGAGGTGGTGATCGGCCACGACCGCCGCTTTCTGGCACCCGAACTGGCGGAGGCGATCTGCGCGGCGGTGCGGGGCGCCGAGCTCGAACCGCTGCTTGTGGAGAGCGCGATTGCCACCCCGGCCGCCAGCTGGGCGGTGGTGGAGCGGCGCGCCCTCGGGGCGCTGGTGATCACCGCCAGCCACAATCCCCCCGAGTGGCTGGGGTTGAAGATCAAGGGCCCCTTCGGCGGATCCGTGGAGGGCGATTTCACCGCCCGGGTGGAGAAGCGCCTGGCGGCCGGGGGCATCACGGTGCCGATCGGCGGCACCACTCCTCGCTTTGATGCCGTGGGTGCCCACCTGGCGGGCCTGCGGGCCAAGGTTGACACGGCGGCGCTGGAGCGGGGCCTGGAGGCGATGGGGCTCACGGTGATCGTGGATCCGATGCATGGCTCAGCCGCAGGGGGCTTGCCCGGGCTGCTGCCGGGCGCCGTGGCGGCCGGCCAGCTGCGGGAGATCCGCGCCGCGCGCGATCCCTTGTTTGGCGGCAACCCACCCGAGCCGCTGGCGCCCTACCTGCAGGAGCTGATCGCGGCGGTCAGCGCCTCCACGGCGGCGGGCCAACCGGCGGTGGGGTTGGTTTTCGACGGCGACGGCGACCGCATCGCCGCGGTGGATGAACGGGGCCGGTTCTGCAGCACCCAACTGCTGATGCCCCTGCTGATCGACCACCTCGCCCGGGCCCGGGGGCTGGGCGGCAAGGTGATCAAAACGGTGAGCGGTTCTGACCTGATGCGGCTGGTGGCCGAAGGGCTGGGCCGCGAGGTGCTGGAGCTGCCGGTGGGATTCAAATACATCGCCAGCGCCATGCTGGCCGGCGAGGTGCTCGTGGGCGGTGAGGAGTCGGGTGGGGTGGGCTTCGGCATGCACCTGCCCGAGCGCGATGCCCTGTTCGCGGCGCTGCTGGTGCTGGAGGCGCTGGTGGAGGGCGGCTTGCCGCTGGGTGAACGGATCGATGCCCTGCAGCAGCGCTGCGGCGGCGCCGCCGCCTACGACCGGCTCGATCTGCGGCTGCCCGACATGGCCACCCGCGAGCGTCTGGAGACGCGGCTTGCGCAGGCTCCACCCGCCGCCGTGGCCGGCGTGACGGTGCAGGAGGTGATCCGCACCGATGGCGTGAAACTGCGGCTGGGGGCAAGCCATTGGCTGATGTTGCGCTTCTCCGGCACCGAACCGCTGCTGCGGCTCTACTGCGAAGCACCCACGGCGGAGCGGGTGCAGGAGGTGCTGGACTGGGCACGGCAGCTGGCGGAAGCGGTATGAGCCACATCCCCGGCGCCGGCACTGCGTTGGTGATCGCCAGCGGCAACGCTGGCAAGGTGCGGGAGTTCACGGCCCTGCTCGCCGATCTGCCCCTGCTGGTGCGGCCCCAGCCGCCGGGGCTGGAGGTGGAGGAAACGGGACGCACCTTTGCGGAAAACGCCCGGTTGAAAGCGACGGCGGTAGCCCAGGCCACGGGCTGCTGGGCCCTGGCCGACGATTCCGGCCTGGCGGTGGCGGCCCTGGGTGGGGCGCCGGGGGTGCGATCAGCCCGCTACGCCGACAGCGATGCGGCCCGGATCACCCGGCTGCTGGCCGAGCTAGCCGCCGCTGGCGCCCACGATCCGCAGCAGCGTCAAGCGGCGTTTGTGGCCGCCCTGGCGGTAGCCGATCCCAGCGGCCGTGTGCAAGTGGAGGTGGAGGGCCGCTGCGAGGGGGTGATCGCCACAGTCCCGAGGGGCACGGGTGGTTTCGGCTACGACCCGGTGTTTGTGGTGCCAGCCCTGGGGCTCAGCTTCGCTGAGATCGACAAGGCCACCAAGGCTCGCGTTGGCCACCGGGGCCAGGCGTTTGCGCGGCTGGAGCCCCGGCTACGCCAGCTGTTGGAGCAACGGGGGGGCGATCTCTGATCGCTCAGCCCTCCACCCAGCTGCCGTGCAGCCCGTGGGGTATGGCCAGGGGGAGCTCGAGCACCGCCACCTCGGCCAGCTCAGCGGCATCGAGGATCACCAGGTCGCTGGCCCGACGTTCGCCGTTCCACACCAGGCACAGCACCCAGCCCTCATCCTCGGTCGTGGAGCCGGGGCGGGGAACCATCACCGGTTCACTCACAAACCCTCGCGGGGCCGCACTCCATACCTTTGCTTCGCCGCTGCTCAAATCGAGCTTCTCGATCGCCTGCAGCGGATCGTTGCCCCGCTCCCGCTCGGTTACGGCCATCCAGCCGAAGCGGGCCTCCAGGCCCTGGCGCCGGGGATTCACCGTGGCGAATTCGCAGGTGCGGGCTTCGATCACCCGCCAGCTCACCGCACCGCTCACGGTATCGATCACGCAACGCTGCAGCCGGCCGGCCGGCACCGCATCGAAATCCACCGCTTGATAGTCGCTGTCGGGGCCGATCGAGGGGAAATCGTCGTAGACGATCGAATCGAGCACCACCTCGGTGCCGGTGGCATCGCTATGGGCGTTGAGGTGGTGGAACACAAAACCGGGAGGGGCACTCACCAGCCGCGGCTCCTCGCCGGCGAAACGGCCGGCCGGCCGCGGCACCAGCCAGAAGGTGCCGGCCGCATCGGGCTTCGAGGCCAGGCACTGGGCCGCTCCCTTCTGCCCCAGCACGTAGGGCAAGGGATTGAAGGCGATGGCGTTCTGCATGAACACCGCCCAGTCGGGCGTGATCGCGAAATCATGCAGAAAGGCAAAGCCGGCAAAGCTGTCGCTGCGGTCGGCCAGCAGCTGGCCGGCCTTCACACCGGCTTGCGGATCATCGGCGGCGGCAAACTCCATCAGCCGCACGCTGCTGCGCGGGCCGGTCTTCACACCAAAGGTCACGAGGCGTGGAGCGCCGTGGTGACCGGGATCAAAGCGTGGATGAGCGCTGAAGGCATCGCCCCGCTTGAGCACGCCGTCGAGCAAACAGAGGCCGCGGGTGTCGAGGCTCTGCGGATCGAGCTCATGGGGTTCAGCCGCCTCCCAGAGGGCCAGCAACCGGTCGCCCAGCCGCACCACATGGGTGTTGGCGATGTTCTTGAGCCGCAGGTCAAAGGCATTGGCCAGGGCACCACCGGGCTTCTGGCTGCCAAACACGCCGCGGTAGAGCAGGCGGCCGGCCTGCTCCTCCGCCAGCCAACCTTCGGTGCGAACAAAGCGGTTGCGCAGGCTCACCCGCCCGGCATCAAAGCGCAGGGCGGTGATCATGCCGTCGCCATCAAAAGGGTGATGCAGCCGCTGCCCGCCCCGCTCGAGAATCCCCGGGCCATTGCGATAGAGCGTGCCCACCAGCTCGGGCGGCACCGCCCCACGGGCCGCCATCACCGGCACATCGCTAAGCTCGTCGGCCACATTGACAAAAGCGCTGGCCCAGTCGGCCCGGTCGAAGCGAGGGGAGGCAGCCGGAGCGGTACTCGGTGGCCGACTGGGGGCGGCGGTCATGGGGGCGGAGGCGGCGATGACACCATCATTACGTAACGGAGTGTGAAGTGGAACCGCGCCGCTCGGGCCGGGATCAGAAGGAGGCTTCGGTCTGCCCGGCGAAGCGCCCGGCGTAGCTCTCCGAACCATCCAGCCGTTGAAACACAAACTGGCAGATCGCCAGGCCGGGCACCACAGCGAGGGGCGCCGGGCCGAAGTTACTCATCTCCAGCACCTGCTGGCTGTCGATCCCAGGGCCCATGAAGGGCGCGCTGATGTGCACCATCAGGCCAAGGCGAGCAAAGCGACTGCGGCCCTCGAGCCAGCCGCAGAGCCCGGGGCCCAGGCGCACGCGCTCTCGCGTGATCCCCAGCACGGTTTCTCCGGGCATGATCAGAATGTGCTGGCCCGCAGGCACCTCGATCTTGTCGGTGAGGGTGCGGTAATCGGTGTGATCGTCTACGGCGATCACCTGATGCACCTTGCGAAACACGCGGAAGCTCGATGCAAGGGTGAGATCCACCGAAGCTGGCCCGAGCTGCTCGGGAGCCCAGGGTGTGATGGCGATCTCTCCGCGTTCAATCGCCTTGAGGATGGCCTGCTTGCCAAGGATGGACATGGTAAACGCAGCGAGGGAAGCGTTGTGGTGCCGCCGTGTCACACCAGGCTTCCGCAAGATTGTCGCATCGGCATTGGAAACTAGCAAAACAGACATCGAAGAGCGTTAGGCTCGGTTCATGGGCGTCAGCCTGAAACCGAACCAACCATCACCACCAGCCTCACCAGGACAATCAACCCGTGCAACGCCTGGTTCTGCACATCGGCACCGAAAAGACCGGAACCTCAACGATTCAGCGCTTTCTGCACAGCAATCGCGATCGCCTACTCGCAGATGGCTGGACATTGCCACGATCGCTCGGTGAACCGGATCAACGCCAGCTGGCGGCCCTGTGCAACGACGATGCGTTTGTGGACGCCTTCCTGAGGCGCCGGGGCCTCGCTGATTCCAGGATGCGATCGAAGGCGCGTACGACCTGGAGTGATGCCTTCGCGAAGGAACTCGCCGCTGCCACCACGCCCAACATGGTGATCAGCTCTGAGCACCTGTCATCGCGGCTATTTACACCAACCGAAATGGAGAGAGTGCAGCAGTTTCTCACCCCTCACTTTGAGAGGATTGACATCGTGGTGCTGTTGCGAGATCCGCTGGCCGCTGCGCTGTCGCTGGTCTCCACGCAGGTGCAGACGGGCTACACCAGGGGCAGTTTGCCGCCGCCTCCCACAACCTGGGGAGAGGGCAATGACCGCTCCTGGATCTCCGTATGCGACCACCGCCAAACCCTGCAGAGATGGGAGGCTGCGTTTCCTGGCCGTTTGACAGTACGCCTGTTTGAACGCGACGGCCTGGCGGGGGGCTCGATTCTCACCGAGATGCGAACCATTCTCGGCCTTAGGAACACATCGGAATATGCGGAACCCGCGCGCACCAACGAGTCCCTCAGCGCCAACGGGATCGCCTTGCTCGCCGCATTGAATGCAAGGATCCCCATATTTGTAGACGGCCAACCCAACCGCTATCGGGGCGAACTCTCGGCATGGGTGGCTCGCTTTCTGCGTTCTGGTGAGAGGCTCACAGCCACTCCCGAGCAGCGGGCTGCCTACGCCACTGCCTTTGCTGAGTCGAACGAATGGGTAAGGGCGACGTATTTCCCCGAGCGTACAACTCTATTCTCGCCAACACCACCAAGCCAACACGATCGAACCCCATCTCAAGCGCTCACCGAAGAGGAAATCGAGGATATCGCCGAACTGATTGCGGGGCTATGGAAAATGCAGGCTGGCCAGAGGAACCAGAGCAGTGTTCTGGGCAGGGTAGGGCGTCAACTGCGCCTCATCGGTAAACGCGCAGGATTCAAGACAACATGATGGCATCACGCATGCAAGCAGCAGACCCGACTAGAGGCTGCGAGCCAAAAGAGATGGCACGAAGTATCTATAGTTGGTGTTCTCGCCAGGCACCCACAGGGTCAAACCCGGAATAGAGCCAATCGACTCATCATTTAGAGCGGCAAGGAATGCAGCACAGTTACCATGGTGATCTTCAATGGTGATCACTGTCCTAGAGGCCTTGATCGTATGGCGAGCACCCTTGAGCGCGCTTAATTCATGCCCTTCCACATCCAACTGAATCAAGACCAAGTCATCAATCTGTAGTCGGTCACTATCAATCGCGGCACAGATCTCGCCATGATCGGAAATTGAGGATCCACCACCCCCATGCCTACCATCGCTTTGGACCGTATCGATCAAGGGACTACCAAGGCTTTCCGAAAGGGCGCTGTTCATCAAAATCACGTTGTCAAGCTGATTTGCCTTCACACACAGTCGAACAAGAATATAGCTCTCAAAGACAGGCTCAAAAGCATAGGTTTTACCCGAGACTTCTTGGAAAGAACTTGGTATTATATCACCAAAGAAGGTGCCAGCATGCACGATCGATCCTTGGAAAGCAGTGCACAAGTCGCAAAAAACTGATGCGTTGCTGGTTCGTAAACCGCACCATGGAGCAGCTGGCTGACAGCTGGTCGATAGATCAACTTAACCCGGAACGCATCAATCCCAAGAAACGAGAGCTCACCAATACCGCCAGCACGTCGGGGCACAGCCGGGCTAAGCTAATGCCTACAAATTCGGGGCAACATAGCCAAACCTGTCAACAATGAGCCTTTCCCTCTCGGCGACAAGGTTGGACGCTTTGATGTCGTAGTAGTATTCAGGACCATATTTCTTGGACGAAGTGTTTGTTTTGGGTCTCGACAACAGCCGAGACTTGACTGCCTCGGGGATGTCCACACCATACGCTGCAAGGCCCCGAAAGAGATCCGCTTCTAGAGTTTCGTTTTTAATAAAGTGGTTGATGAAGCACTTTTGCTGCTCGTATTCCACGATCTGGTCATGAGTCGATAATTCATGAAGCTCGCCTCGCTCATTCAATTTTGCACAATACAGTGTTAGATAGCGAAACGTCATCAGTCCCGCAACTCGACTGACCGGGCAGGCACTATAGCCTTCACCAATATCAGCCAGGCTTCTTCTATCATGCATCATGTGCAACCACTCCCTAAAGGCACTTGCATCTTCGCTATCTGCATATGTATCTTTCCATGCCTTGGGGTTTCTTGAACGATTTGCAAGCAACCGAAGAAAAGCCAGATAAGGATTACTCTTCCAACCTAATTCACGAATAGAAGCAGACGCTCTTGTTACATGATCAAAGAGAGCCCCTCTATTGTCACAACCATAAGCCCAGAGCGACGTATACCATGCCCACGGATTGCGAACTGAACCTAAGAATAATCGGTCCGAACGAAACAGTTCTGGAGCCGCCTGGTTATGTTTTCCTATCAACTCTCCATCGAGAAGATCACTCAAAATAGATCGAATATGCGTACATCCTGTTTTATGCAACTCTAAATAAACAAAGTGTTCAGACACAAACATGACACGAGTACCTATACGCTAGAGCCAATGCGGGCACCATAGAGTCGCGTGGCAAAACAACGAAACCAAAATGCCCTGATCAAAGAGGGATGCAGGGAAATATTGTAGCGGTCGTCATCCTCGAGGCGAAGAAGTTTCTATGTTGAGACTATGAAGCAGATTGATTGACCTGTCAAGTCTCTCCTTCCATCGCGGATGTGTTGGCGGAGCGGCACGAATCACTAAGGGGGGAGGGAGATCCTCCAGCCGCACGCCTACGAGGCCTCGGTCTCGCTGTCGCCCATGGCCACCACCATCCCTTGCGGCACCATTCCAGCACCTGGAAACAAGCATGGTGGGCTAAATTGGCAATAGCCATACGCCCCCCTTCCAGCATCAGTACAGTTACAACCATGCGGGTCAGTTTCAAGTGATTAGGGCAAAGACAGTTCTCACGATCGTATTGTCAGGCGGATTGGCAGCATCGCTAGCAGCTTATGCAGGGAAGCGGTACGCCTCAATGCCAGAGTCGTTCAGCGTTGAACCCAACAAGACACAATGCTTCGACCAAGAGAACCTTTGCTATACCGATCTCAGCGACGTTATCAAGCTACCCAATGAAAAAGGAGTTCTCGAAGAATACAGAGGGCAAAGCTGGGCGATATCGTGGGGCAATGCAAATGGCAACGAATGGCCAGACCTCTACATCAACCATCACATTAGGATCAATACTTTGGGCAGATTCCCCGACTCTCACCTTATCCTTGATCTTGGCAAACAGCGAAACACGAGTCACTTCATCAATCTCACTGGCAACGATCAGCATTCGGCACTGTTTCATGACTTCAACGGAGACGGCAGTGATGAGCTCCTGGAGACAATCGGTGGTCGTAATGGCACAGCAAAAGAAACAGATCAGGATATCTTTAATATTCTTCACTATGTCAATAGAGCCATCAAAGGGCCAGACGCTAAGTTTTTGGGAGTGGAGCAGGCTGGCGCACGGGGACGGCAAGTCGCACCCTTCAC
>JAYKGR010000017.1:0-14816 GCA_035285645.1 Cyanobacteriota bacterium
CGCATCGCCGTGAACGATGAGCTGGGCGCCCTGGATCAGCTGCTCCAGCACGCGCCCGACTGGCTGAGCCCGGGCGGGATTCTCGCCATCATCAGCTTCCATTCGCTGGAGGATCGGCGGGTGAAGATGGCGTTTCGCGGCGATGAACGGCTGGAGCTGATCCAGCGCAAAGCCCTCGTGGCCACCGCAGCGGAACTGGCCGCCAACCCCCGCAGCCGCTCCGCCCGCCTCCGCCTCGCTCGCCGCCGCTCCGCCCCGCCCCATGCCGCCCCTGTCGATTCCTGACCTGCCGCCGATCGAACGGCTCGACGTGCTGTGGTGGCTGGCCCTCCTGATTCAGCTGGTGGCGATTCCCGGCACGGTGTTGCCCGTGTTGCCAGGCCTGGCCTTGCTGCCCCTGGGGGCTGGGCTGTGGTGCTGGGCCGTGGGCTGGAGCGCCGGCTGGCCGGCCCTGGCCCTCGCCCTGGTGCTGATGGTGCTCGGTTGGGGCGCCGATGCCCTCGGCGTGGTGCTGGGCGCCGCCCGGCTTCAGGCCACGCGCTGGGCTTACGTGGGCGCCGCCATCGGCCTCGGGCTTGGCGTGCTCGGGCTGCTGCCGGCCCTGCCGGTGGGTGGGCCGCTGCTGGGGGCGGTGGTGGGCCCCCTTCTGGGGGCGGTGCTGGGGGAATTCGTGTCGGCATCCACCGCCCTGGGCCCCCTGGGGCTGCTGCGATTGCGCCGCTCCCTGCTGGTGGGCCTGGCGGTGGTGGCCGGGCTGCTGGTGAGCACGGCGGCTCAGTTGCTGTTGGCAATCGTGGGGGTGCTGGGCTTTGTGGCGCTCACCAGCAGCAGCTGGCGGTAGGCGGCCGTGGTGATGCAGGTCACCACCGGCCAGGCCACCAGCACGCCCACCACCATCGTGAGCACGCCCAGCAGCAAAAGTGCTGTTTCGATCACTCCCAGGATCAACATCAGGATCCACTGGGGATCCACCAGCTCACGGCCGCGCCGGATGCTGGCCACGGGGCCGAGTTGTTCGTGCAGCACGATCTGCACCAGCACCTGCTGGTTCACAGCGAGGTACACCACCAGCACCACCAGGGCGGCCAGCAGGCCGAGGGCCAGCAGGCCGAGCAGCAGCCCAGGCAGCGATGCCCCCGCGCTGTGGATGGCCGCCAGCGGCCGCTCCACCAGCCACAGCATCCCCGCACCCAGCACGCCCACACTCAGGGCCAGCACCAGGCCCAGCAGCAGCACGCCAACCAGGGCCAAACCGGCCAACAGCAGCCGCCCCATGGCCGGCCCATCCCAGCGGAGCAGCAGACCCAGCCGTGGCCGCTCGCCCGCCAGCGCCCGCGCGGCGCCCCGCACCAAGCCCACGTTGCCCCAGAGGTTGAGCAGCAGGCTCAGGGCCACGCCCCCCAGGCCCAGCAGCCAGTCGAGCGGTGTGCCGTCGCCCGCGCCTGGCAGTCGCTCCTGCAATGGCACCAGCAGCAGCTGCAGCGCCATCAGCAGCACGGCAAAACCTGTGAAGGTCCACGGTGCCCGGCAGAAGGCCAACCAGCCCTCATGCAGGGTGTCGCCGATGTCGACCCGGGGGTGGGCCGTGCGGATCGGGCTGGGTGGGCTGCCGTCCATCGCCACCGGCCGAATGGCTTCCACCCTAGGCATCACGGCGCAGTGCGGCCACGGCGTCGCTCACGGCGGCGATCGCCGTGTTGATCTCAGCGGCCGTGGTGCCGCGCCCCAACCCGAAGCGGATCGAAGCCGCGGCTTCCGCTCGGCTGCGTCCCAGGGCGGCAAGCACGTGCGAGGGGCTTCCCTGGCTGCAGGCTGAGCCGCTGCTCACCGCCAGCTGCCGCCGCAGCCGTGCATGCAGCCGCCCCCCATCCACGCCGCCGATGGTCACATTCAGGTTGTGGGCCAGCCCGGGGGCACCGTTGCGGCGCACATCCCCCAGGGCCTGCAGTCCCTGCCACAGCTGATCCCGCAGCGTTCCCAGCCTGAGCGCGCGTTCGTCGCGGTCGGCCAGGGCCAGCCGCAGCGCTGCGGCCAGCCCCACCAGCAGCGGTACCGGTGGTGTGCCGGCCCGCAGCCCCCTCTCCTGGCCCCCGCCCTGCAGCTGCGCCGCCAGCGGCACCCCCGGGCGCACCAGCAGGGCCCCCACCCCCTTGGGGCCATAGAGCTTGTGGGCGCTGAGGCTGAGCAGATCGAGGTTCAGGGCGCTCATGTCGAGGGGAATGTGGCCCACGGCCTGGGCGGCGTCCACGTGCAGCAGGGCGCCGCGGGCGCGGCACAGAGCGGCGATCGCGGCCAGGGGCTGGAGCACACCGATTTCGTTGTTCGCCGCCATCACCGACACCAGCAGGGTGTCGTCGGTGATGGCGGCGGCCAGCTGCTCCAGATCCACCAGACCATTGGCCTGCACCGGCAGCACGGTGAGCGGCGCGCCAGCGCGCTCCAGCCAGCGGGCCGGATCGAGCACCGCCCGGTGTTCGCTGGCGAGGGTCACGATCCTTCGGCGCGGCCCGCCCCGTGCGGCCGCCGCCTCGGTCACGCCTTTGAGCGCCAGGTTGTTGGCTTCGGTGGCGCCGCTGGTGAACACCACCGCTTCGGCAGCCATGCCCAGAGCAGCGGCCACCTGCTCGCGGGCCAGATCGACGGCGGCGGCGGCCTCCAGGGCAGGGCGGTGCAGGCGACTGGAGGGATTGGCGAAGCGCTCGCTCCACCACGGCGCCATGGCCGCCACTACGGCAGGATCGCAGGGGGTGGTGGCCTGATGGTCGAGGTAGGTCAGCATGGCCCCATGCTGATGCCCACACCTCCTCCTCCGCCCGCGGCGCCGGCGCCCCTGCAGGCCCAGCTGCCGGAGCCGCTCCGCCCCGATCAGGCGCGACCGCCGGGCCTGGTGCTGCTCGATCAGCGCCAGGGTCGCGAGGGCCCCGAAGCCCTGGGGGTTTACGCCGCCAGCCCCGATCGCCTCCAGCCCAACCTCTGGACCGTGAAGGTGTGGCTGGAGCGGCCCAACAACCTGCTGGTGGTGAGCGATGCGATCCGCTGCAGCACCACCTCGCCGATGCGGATCACCACCGACGGGCGCCTGACATTTGTGCGAGAGCTGAACCCCGGTGGCCCGATCAACCCGGCCAACCGGGTGGATCATCTGATCTGGTGGGCGGTGTGCCACCCGGATCAGGCCGGCCGCGACCCCGCTGAGCTGGGCGCCGTGGCGAGACAGCTGGGTTACAGCGGCGTGCTGCCGGAGCGCGAACAGGTGCTGCGGGCCAACCCTCGATAGATTGCGGCCATGACCATCGACACCCCTGCCTCCGGCGCTGCTGACACGCCCCCGGAGACCGCCGAGCGCCCGCCCGTGCGGCTGCTGCTCGTGGATGACGAGCCGGGCCTGCGCACTGCCGTGAAGGCCTATCTGGAAGACGAGGGCTTTGCCGTGACCACCGCCAACGACGGCGAAGAGGGGTGGACCACCGCGCAGGAGATGCTGCCCGATGTGGTGATCACCGATGTGATGATGCCGCGCTGCGACGGCTATGGCCTGCTCAAGCGGCTGCGTGCCGATGAGCGGCTGGGGGGCACGCCGGTGATCTTTCTCACCGCCAAGGGCATGACCGCCGATCGGATTGCCGGCTTCCAGGCGGGTGCCGACGACTACATCCCCAAGCCCTTTGACCCCGACGAACTGGTGGCCCGGGTGCACACCGTGGTGCGTCGCCAGGAGCGGTTGCTGGCCGAAGCCGCCCGTTTCGCCGATGCCGATATCGGCCAGCTGTCGCGCCAGATCACCGAGATCCGCTCCCTGCTGGCCGGTGGTCCGCGCCGCAGCGAGGCCAATGAGGTGAAGCTCGACTTCACGCCGCGCGAGTCGAGCGTGCTGCAGCTGGTGGCCGAAGGGTTGATGAACAAGGAGATCGCCCGCCGCCTCGAAACCTCCATCCGCAATGTGGAGAAATACGTGAGCCGCCTGTTCATCAAAACGGGCACCGCCAGCCGCACCGAGCTGGTGCGTTACGCGCTGGAGCACGGGTTGGTGGAGTGAGGCCGGCGGCTGCCAACGGCGGCTGGATCTACCGCGACACCATCGCGCCCCGGGATCTGCGCGGCGCTCCAGCACCGACCGGCTGGTGGGTGAGCCACTGGTATGCGGCGCGCTACGGCCATTCTTCCCGCAACGTGTGGCTGGCGCGGCTGGCGGCTGGGGAGATCGAACACAACGGCCATCGCTTGGCGGCCGATGCCCTGCTCACCGCGGGTGATCAGCTGGCCTGGCACCGCTCCCCCTGGATCGAGCCGGCCGTGCCCGATGGCTGGGAGGTGCTGCACGACGACGGCGATCTGCATGTGATCGCCAAGCCCGAGGGCTTGCCGGTGCTCCCCGCCGGGGGGTTTCTGGAACACACCATGCTGCGGCTGCTGGAGCGCCGCCACGCTGCGGATCCGGCCGGGGTGCCGCGGCCGGTGCACCGGCTGGGGCGCTTCACCTCCGGCGTGCTGGTGTGCGCTCGGCGCCCGGCCACCCGCGCCTGGCTGAGCCAGCGGCTGCGCGACAGCACCGCCGCCACCTGTTCCTCGCCCACGTCATGCCGCAAGCTCTACCGCGCTCTCGTGGAGCCGGGCTGTCTGCCCCTGGCGCCTGGCGGTCGCCTGGAGATCACCGCGCCCATCGGTCGCCGCCCCCATCCGCGCCTGGGCTGGGTCTGGTGCCTGGCTGATCCCGCGGATCCACACGCCCTGCCGGCACGCAGTGGCCTCAGGCTGCTGCAGCGGCGTCGCGAGGGCGATCTGGTGGAGGTGCTGATCGCCAGCGGCCGCCCCCACCAGATCCGCATCCACTGCGCCGCCAGCGGCGCCCCTCTGCTGGGGGATCCCCTGTATGGCTGCGGTGGCCTGGCCCGCAGCCAGGCCCTGCCCGGCGATGGCGGCTACCGCCTGCATGCCCTGGCTGTTGGCGTGCGGCGGCCTGATGGCTCGCCCCTGGAGCTCACGGCTCCACCACCGCCGCCGCTGATGGGGCCATGAGCCCGGCTCAGCGCTCGGCCGGTTCGCTGAACCAGCGCGCCAGCACCGACACATCCAGATCGCCATGGCCGGCAGCGATCAGGGCGTCTTCCATGGCGGCCACCCGCTCGGTGACCGGCAACCCCAGCCCGGCGGCCTCGGCAGCCTGCAGGGCGATGGCGAGATCCTTGCGGTGCAGCGCCAGGCGGAAGCCCAGCGGGTAGTGGTCGTTGAGCATGTTGATGGCTCGGTGCTCGAGGGCCCAGGAGCCGGCGGCGCCATGGCGCAGGGCTTCGCGCACCTGATCCAGTGGCAGCCCCAGCCGGTGGCCGAGGGCCAGCGCCTCGGCCACCGCCGCGTAGCTGCCTGCCACCAGCACCTGGTTGAGCGCCTTCACCTGCTGACCGCTGCCGATGGGGCCGAAATGGGTGATCCGGCTGCCCAGCAGGTTGAGCAGCGGCCGGGCTCGTTCCACCTCCGGCGGAGCCCCGCCCACCAGCACCGAGAGGGTGCCGTCACGGGCGCCTTCGGTGCCGCCCGTGACGGGGGCATCCACGCTGGCCACACCGCGGGCCGCCAGCGCCTCGGCCAGGGCCACGCTGGTGGCCGGCGCAATCGTGGAACAGTCGATCACCAGGCTGCCGGCGGCCAGCCCGTGGATCGCGGCCCGCTCCTGCTCCAGCAGCACCTGGCGCACGGCCTGATCGTCGCTCAGGCACACCACCACGAGCTGGGCGCCCTCCACCGCCGCGGCGGGATCCGCCGCCACCGTTGCTCCGGCCTCCTGCAGAGGTGCCGCCGCGGCGGCGGTGCGGTTGTACACGGTGAGCGGCACGCCGGCCGCCAGCAGGCGCCTGGCCATCGGCGCCCCCAGGGCCCCCAGGCCGAGAAAGGCGGTGGCGGGCCAGGGGGCGGCGGGGCTGCTCATGACCGCTCGAAGGCAATCAGCCGGGAAAAGTAGAAGGGGGCCTGGTTGAGGCTGCGGCGCACCGGCCGGAACCCGGCCGCGGCGGCCGCTTGCACAATGCCCTCCTCCCGCAGGGTGTAGGCGCGGGTGGTTTTGCTGGGGCCTGGAAACAGCTGGCCGATGCCTTTCAGCAGGGCGAGCAAGGGCGTGAAGGGAGCGAAGCTCACAATCAGATGCTTCTCCGCCAGAGCGGCCAGGTGGCGCACCATGTCTTCGGCTGCCGGTTGGGGGTAGTGGATGAACACATCCAGGCAGATCACGGTGTCGTAGCGGCCCTGCAGGCTTTCCAGATCGGAGGCGCTGAACCGCAGCCGCTCCGGGCTGAGGCCCGCCTCGCTCGCCCGCCGCTCGGCTTCGGCCACCATGGCGCTGGAGAGGTCGCTGGCCTCCACCGAGCCGGCGCCGGCGAGGGCCAGAGGGATCGCCAGGCTGCCCACGCCACAGCCGGCGTCGCAGAAGCTGCGGCGCTCCAGACCGCCCTGCTCCTGCAACCACACCAGCACTTCGTCCACGGTTTTCTGGTGGCCGATGCGGATGTTGCGCTGCACATTGTTCACTTTATCGCTATCGCTGTAGATGCGGTTCCAGCGCTCGAAGCCGGTGGTTTCGAAGTAGCCCTTCACCTCCTGTTTCTCGGCGGCCTTGGCATCGGGGGTGGCCTGGGCCTGGGGGGAGGCGGGCATGGGGGAGTGGTTCGGTGGGCCGGATCCTAGGGATCGTCGGGGTCGTGGTTGCTGCTGTGCTCCTGCACTGTGTAGCGGCTGATGAGAAGAGCCATCACCACAGCTAGGTAGCAATTGCCGGCGATGCTCACCACCATGCTGGCCACCTGGGCCGGTGCCGACACCGGCACCACGTCGCCGTAGCCCGTGGTGGTGAGGCTCACGAAGGCGAAGGTTGTCAGCCGTAGGAAATCCAACGGTTGGCCGGCGGCCGAGTGGCCGCTGCTGAAGCTTCCCGGTGCCAGCTGTTCCAAGGCGCTGAACGTCAGCGCGGCGCTGAGGCCCATCAGCAGGTAGCCGGCCAGGGCGCCCATGAGCACATCGTCGTTCACCCGCCGCTCCTGGCTCAGGCCGCGCACCAGCCGCAGGGTGCTCCAGCCGCTGAACCCACTCCACAGCACCAGCAGCGACAGGCCAGCTCCCTGCAGATGCAGGGGCAGCAGGCTCCACAGCAGGCTGGAAGCCAGGGTGGCCACCCCCAGCACCCTGTAACAGCGCCGGGCCAGGGGGCCGAAGGGTATGCTGCCAAAAGGTTGCCCCAGGGTGCGCAGCAAAATCGGTGGCAGCAGGTTGTAAAGAAGGCCTGTGATTCGCCCCACTTCGGCAGGAAGGGCGAAGCCGGCCAGCAGGGCGGTACACACCAGAAGCAGCTGGCGGTAGCCGCGATGACGGCGGCGTACCAGGGTGGAGGTGCTGGTCATCGCCGCCGGCGCGGATAGGCGTCATGGTCGTTGCTGGTGGCCTCCAGCGCCATCACGCCCGCCAGAGCCAGGCCCGCCAGAGCCCCCCCCAGGCTGAGTAGCAGGGTGAGCCAGAACAGGCGTTCGGGAGGCAGCGCCACGGCCGACTGCCGCAAGGGTGCCAGCACCAGAAGGGCCACCGTGAACCCCAGAACACCGCCGGCCAGAAGGGCCGTCACCAGCTGGCGGGCCAGCTTGCGTCGGCTCAGCTCTTCGCGGGCAACCATGTCTTGATCGTTGCGTAGAACACGGGCACAACAAACAGCGACAGCAGGGTGGCCACCAACAAGCCACCGAACACCACTGTGCCGAGAGAGGTTTGGCTGCGCGCTCCGGCACCGCTGGCCAGCACGAGAGGCAGAAAACCGAACAGCGACGAGATGGCCGTCATGATGATCGGCCGGAGGCGGGCTTCGGTGGCCTCCCGAGCGGCCTCGCGTGGAGTGCGTCCCTCGGCCATGCGTTGGTTGGCCAGATCCACGATCAGTATGCCGTTCTTGGCTGCCAGTCCAATCAGCATCACCAGACCCACTTGGGCATAAATATTGAGAACCTCACCCCGGAGTGAAAGAAACAACAGTGAACCCAGCATGGCCGTGGGTACGGTCATCAGAATGATCAAAGGATCGCTGATGCTTTCATATTGGGCGGCCAGGACGAGGTACACCACAAGAATGCCGAGGGCAAAAATCACCACCGCCAAAGATCCGGCCTGCACCTCTTCGCGAGATACGCCCGTCCAGTCGTAGCTGATATTGGCCGGATTAAGTTGTTCAAAAACCTTCTTGATTGCCTGAATAGCTTGGCCTGAACTGCGGCCAGTAGCCGCTTCGCCCTCCACCGTGATTGAGCGGTAAAGATTAAAATGGGGAATAACTGGTGGGCCTGTGATTGGCGTTATGGAGATAAATTCAGCCAGTGGTATTGATTGGCCTTTGCTGTTCATGACATAGAGATTCTCAAGCCGTTCGGCGTTGGCGCGAAAGGGGGCATCGGCCTGCACGTACACCCGCCGCACCTTTCCCTCCTGAAAGGTGTCGTTCACGTAGGTACCGCCAAACTGGATGCTCAGTGTCTGCATGGCCTGGCCGTAGTCGATCCCCAGCGAGGCCATGCGATCACGATCCACTTGCAGCCGCATCTGAGGAGCTTCGGGACTGAACTGGGTCAACACCTGCACCAGGTCGGGGTGGGCATTGGCGCGCTGGATCAGTCCGCTGGCGGTCTCGAAGAACCGCGGCAGGGCCAAGCGACCGCCGCTGCGGTCGAGCAGCAGAAATTCGAAGCCGCCTGAGCTGCCATAGCCCGGCAGGGAGGGTGGCTGCACCGCAAATACGCGGGCTTCGCGAATACTCGCGAAGCGTCGGTTCAGCCTGCCCACGATGTCGGCCACCGACTGCTCGCCCTGGTTGCGTTGATCCCAGGGGGCCGTACCAAAGAAGAACAAGCCTCGGTTGGGGGCGTTCCCAGCCAGGCCGGCGCCGCTGAACAAGGCGGCCGCCTGGATGGCGGGCTCCTCGTTGAGGATGGCTGCCACCTGACGGTTCACCGCCTGGGTTTGTTCCTGGGGGGCGCCATCGGGGGCCTGCACAATGCCAAGCGCATAGCCTTGGTCTTCCACCGGCACAAAACCCGTGGGCACCGTGTTGAAGGCGATGCCCGTGAACACGACGCCCCCGGCCAGCAAAGCCAGTACCAGCCTTGGCCGATCGAGCACACCGCCCAGGGCGCGGCCGAAGCTCGCCTCCAAACGCGCATAGGCCCAATTGAATCCTTGAAAGATCCAGGGTGTGCACCAGCCGGTGGCCGCGCCGATGCCGCTGAACAGCAGCGCGAGGGCGGGCTGGTCGAGCCCGGCGAACACAAGGGCGGCGCCGGCGCCGAGGGCAAACCCGGGCAGAAGCAGCGGCAGGCGACTCACCAGACTGAGGCCGTAGCCCAGCAGGCTGGCGCCCGCCACCAGGCCCAGGCCGATGAGGGTGCCGGTCTTGCCCAGCAGAATGCCGTACAGCAGGCCAAGCACCATGCCGGCTACCGCATAGGTGCGGCGACTTGGCGGCGAACTTTCGTTGGCCAGCAGCAGAGCCGAAAGCATCGGCGAGAAGGTGAGGGCATTGAAGGTGGAGATGGCGATCGCAAAAAGGATCGTGGCTGCAAACTGTCGATAGATGGTTCCGGTGGCGCCTGGAAAGAACAGCACCGGCAGAAACACCGCCAGTAAGACCAGGGAGGTGGCCAGCACGGCGCCAAAAAGCTCATCCATAGTGGATCGAGCTGCCCGTAGGGCTGAAGCACCGCTGTTGCGACGGCTGGCGGTGCCCTCGATCACTGTGATCGCGTCATCTACGACCAGGCCAGTGGCCAGAACTAAACCGAATAGGGTGAGCTGGTTGAGGCTGAAGCCAAACACTTTTACGAAGGCAAAGGTGCCCACCAAGGCCACGGGAATCGCAATGGCTGGCACGAGGGTGGCTTTCCAGTTCTGCAGAAATAAAAACAGAATCAGGACTACCAGTACCACCGCATCTCGGAGTGAGTCGGATACTCCTCGGATGGATGCAGAGATGAAATCAGTGATGTCGTAAATCTTCTGTAGCATCACACCCGGCGGCAGGCCGGCCTCAAACTCTTCCAGCACCTGCTTCACTCCGTCGGATACCTCCAGAGCGTTGCTCCCGCTCAATTGATACACCGCCAGGCCCACCGAGGGCACCCCGTTGATGTCGGTGGCGGCGATGGCGTAGCTCTCTCCCCCCAGCTCCACCCTGCCCACATCCTTGAGGCGCACCAAGCCACCGTCGTTGGTGTTGCGCAGCACCAGATTTTCGAACTCGGGCAGGGCGATCAGGCGTCCCTGCAGCTGCAGGCTGAAGGTGTAGGGCTGGCCCGTGGGTGCCGGCGCACCCCCCAGCTGGCCTGCCGCGACCAGGCGATTTTGGCTCTGCAGCGCAGCTACCACGTCGGCGGCGGAGAGATTCGCCTGGGTCAGGCGGTCGGGATCGAGCCAGAGGCGCACCGCCAGCCTGCGATTGCCAAAGTAGGCCACCTCTCCCACGCCTCGCACCCGTTTGATCTCATCGGTGAGGCCCTGGTCGAGCAGGCCACTCAGGGTCTCCACGCTGTAGGGGTCGCGGGGATTGCTGCTGGTGAGGTTGTACACCAGCAGGATCGAGTTAGAAGCCTTGTTCACCACAACCCCCGTTTGGCGCACCTCAGCCGGCAGCTGCGGTTCGGCCAGTGCCACCCGGTTTTGCACATTCACCTGGTTGGCATTGCCATCGCTACCACTGGCAAACGACACCGTGATGTTGCTGCTGCCGTCGGCCGCGCTGCTGGAGGTGATGAACTCCATGTTCTCCACCCCATTGATCTGCTGCTCCAGCACATTGGTGACGCCCGCTTCGACGCTGAGGGCATCCGCACCGGCAAAGCTGGCTGAAACCTGCACCGTCGGTGGGGCGATGTCGGGCAGGCTTTCGATCGGCAGGATCGGCAGGGCGATCAGACCGGCGATCACGATCAGCAGGGAGCACACCGTGGTGAGCACCGGCCGCAGGATGAAGCGATCAGACGCCGACATCGCTCTGCTCCGCCTTCATGATCCGGCCGGCGCGACGAGGGATCCGTGGCGCAAGTTGAGCAGGTTGCTGGTGATCACCGCATCACCCGCCGAGAGGCCCCGCAGCACTGGATAACGGTCGCCCTGAAGGCGACCCAGCTGCACCCGCGTCTGCAGGGCGAAGCGGCTGCCCGGCGGCAGCTGCTTGAGCTGGTCTACCGGTGCTTGCCCCGGATTGGCCAGGAGATCCTTGAGGGTTCCCACCCGAAATACGTAGCTCTGGGCCGAAGATTGGGTCACGCTGCCCACCGGTACCGCCAGCTGTTGACGTTGCGCCAGCATCACCCGGGTGCGTACACGCAGGCCGTTGCGCAGAGCGCCATCGGGGTTGCGGAAGCGGGCCTTCACCAGCAACACCTGGGTGCCGGTGGTGACGCTGGGGTCGATCGAATCCACCACGCCGCGCGCCAGGGTGCGGTTGCTGGCCGGATCCTCGAGGATCACCGGCTGGCCCAGCTGCAGCTGCTGCCGAACACGGGCCGGCACATCGATGCGGGCCATCAGTTCGCCATTGCGGATCACGGTGGTGAATGGATCACCAGCACGGATCACATCGCCGACTTTCACCTGGAGGTCACCGATGGTGCCGGCGATCGGCGAGCGCAGATCCCTGAAGCTGAGGTCGGCCTGCCGGGCCCGAAGGCGGGCGGTGCTGGCCACGAAGGTCTGGCGCAGCTCATCGCGCTCCAGGGCACTGGCTGCTCCGGCCCGGGCCAGGTAGTCGAAACGTTGGTAATTGATCCGATCCTGAGCCTGTTCAGCCCGCAGGCTCTGGAGTTCAGCCTGCAGCTGGGCCTGGTCGAGCACCACCAGCAGCTGGCCGGCGGCCACCCGGTCGCCCTGGCGGATGCGAAGGTCCTGGATGCGGCCGCCGGCCTGGGCGGCCAGCTGCACGGCCTCCACGGCCTCAAGGGTGCTGATCGTGGCCACCTGATCGCTGAACATCGCGGCGCTGGCGGTGATCACATCCACCGGCAGCGCCGGCGTCGCGGCGGGGGGCGACAGTTTGCAGGCTCCGAGCAGCCAGGAAGCGGGACCCAGGATCAGGCAAATCCGGGCACGGATCCGGTGGGTGCCGGGTTTCATGACTCGGCTCCTGCCATCCCGTCCCGCAAGCCCGTGCCTGGTCGAGGTTACAGGCAGGGTCACGGTTGGAGGGATCCGGTGCGATAGCGCCGTCGTCGGATCCAGCAGTAGGTTCCGACACCCTGAATCACCATCGCGCTCAGCAGCGCCAGCGGCAGGGGCAGTTCCGGCCGGCGGATGTCCAGCAGCAGGGCGATGCGGTCGCCGCCGGTGCGGTTGCGCACCTCATGCTCGTAGGTGTCGTCCCAGAGCAGGGCCTCCCCTTCGCGATAGGGAAACCAGCGCCTGTCGACCCGCAGGCGGCAGTCGTGGGCCGGATCGCCGCTGGCGCAGTGCAGGGTGAGGTGATACCGCAGGATGCCGCGGAAGGGACCGCGGTGGGGGCGGATGTGTTTGCCGCTCTCCAGGCACGACACCATCGCCCCCGTCACCTCGGGATGGGCCCGCAGAAAGGGGGTGAGCGCCGGCAGCCGCTGCTGGTTGGCCGGCAGGTCGACCCCATAGATCCGCAGCGGCAGTACCGACCAGCGGCGTCCGTCGCGGTAGGCGAAGCGACCCTGGGTGGAGCTGAGTTCGTGGAAGCGGGGCAGGGCGTCGAGGTGCGGCAGCAGGGCCCGGGTCTGCTCCTGCAGCAGCGGCGTCAGCCGCGCCAATTCGGCATGGGCCGGAAAGTAGCGCTGCATCGCCAACACCGGCCCCGTGTCCACCGCCCGGTCGTAGAGCCTCTGCACCATCCCCTTGGCGCGGCGGTAGAGCCGCTGGCGCAGGCCCGGCTGCTGCGGATCCGGTCGGGGCGAAACCGTGGTGCCCATCACGCGTTCCCCCAGCTCCAGGCCAGGCCTGTTGCGCTTTCATGCCAGCGCAGGCAGGTGGCCAGCGGCCGGCCGATCAGCAGCTGCTCGATCGGCCGCTGCTCGCCCAGCACCCGCCGTGGCAGCACGGTGGCGGCCGCGATCGCCCACCCCGGTCGGCCACTCCAGCTCGCCAGCCGCAGCGCGCCCTCCAGCAGCGGCATCGTTACCCCTGCCAGGGTGCCGTCTTCCAGCCGGCAGCTGCCGTTCTTCACGATCAGCACCCGCTCATCCCAGCGGTGCTGGCCATCGGCCAGGCCGTAGGGAGCCAGGGCGTCGCTCACCAGCACCACCCGCTCCGGCGCCAGTCGCTGCAGCAGCACCGCCAGCGACGGAGCCACGTGCACGCCGTCGGCGATCAGACCGAGGGCCACATCGTGCCGCAGCAGGGCGGCCGCCACCGGCCCCGGAGCCCGGCGGTGGATGTCCGGCATCGCGTTGAAGGTGTGCGTGAGCATGCGCACCCCAGCGTCAAAGGCTGCCCGGGCCTGTTCCTCATCGGCGGCGCTGTGGCCCAGGCTCACCACAATGCCCCGCCTGCGCAGCTCGGCGATCACCGGGGCGGCTCCCGGCAGTTCCGGCGCCAGGGTCATCAGGGCGATGTCAGCCGGTTCGCTCCACCCGGCGCCGCCGCTGAAGCCTTCCAGGCGTTCGGCCAGCGCCGCCGCCGATGGCGCGGCCAGGTGCTGCAGCGGGTGGGCGCCGCGGCGCTCCGCTGCCAGGAACGGACCCTCCAGGTGCGCTCCCAGCAGTCGGCAGCGGCCGGGCCGGTGGGCCGCCCGCACGCCGGCCAGCACCGTGAGCGCCTGGCGCAGGGGTGCCACGCCGCAGGTCACCAGGGTTGGGCTGATCGCCTCCACCCCATCGGCCCAGAGCCGCTCCAGCAGCTGGGCCAGTTGGGGGGCATCGCCCGGGGTGAGCTCCGGGAAGGCCAGGCCGAGGCCGCCGTTGATCTGCAGGTCAACGCCCATCGGGCTGAGCCAGTCGCCGGCCCAGTCGTCGCCCGCGGCAGCACTGCCGCTGGGGGTGGGCTCCAACCGGGCGATGGTGTCGTCGTCGGTGAGGCCCACGCGCCAGGCCCCCTCAAGGCCGTGGCGGCAGGCCCGGGCTACGGGCAGGCGAACGTTGCGGAGCCAGCGCACGGGCGGGGAGCACGGAACGGGACAATGATCCTCGCCGCCCCGCCACCCTGATGTCGTCTGCCGCAGCCAGCGCCCCGGAAGGCCCCCCGCCGCAGGCCTGCCCCGTGCGGGTGGCGGTGATCATGGGTTCCGACTCCGACCTGCCCACCATGGCCCCGGCCGTGACGATGCTGGAGCGGTTTGGAGTGGCAGCCGAAGTGCGCGTGCTCTCGGCCCACCGCACGCCGCTGGAGATGGTGGCTTTTGCCGAGGGGGCTGCCGCCCGTGGGTTGCAAGTGATCATCGCCGGCGCCGGCGGTGCGGCCCACCTGCCCGGCATGGTGGCCTCGCTCACCACCCTGCCGGTGATTGGTGTGCCCGTGCAGAGCCGGGCCCTCTCCGGCGTGGATTCCCTGCACGCGATCGTGCAGATGCCCGCGGGTATCCCGGTGGCCACCGTGGCAATCGGCGGCGGCATCAACGCCGGCCTGCTGGCCGTGCGCATTCTGGCTAGCGCTGATACCGCCCTGGCCGCGGCCCTGGCCGCCTACCAACGGGAGCTGCACGATCAGGTGGTGGCCAAGGACGGGCGGCTGCTGGAGTTGGGGGCACCGGCCTACCTGGAGCAGATGGGCGCGATCGAGAGGAGCCCTCAGGGCTGTGGCTGAGGTGGGCGACGCCGAAGCAACACATCCTGCTCGAACTGTTCGACCAC
>JAYKGR010000018.1:0-5010 GCA_035285645.1 Cyanobacteriota bacterium
GGCGGGCCCGCAGCAGCTCGAGCATGGGCGCGGCCGCATCGCGGCAATGGATGATCACAGGCCGATCGAGCTCCACCGCCAGGTCGAGCTGGGGTTCCAGCACCGCCAGCTGCTCGTCGAGGTTGGCCACACGAAAGAGATCGAGACCCAGCTCGCCGATCGCCACCACCCGCGGATCGTCTTCAGCCGCGGCCCGCAGCACCGCCACGGTGTCGTGGTTCCAATGCTGGGTATCGAGGGGATGGACCCCAACGGAATAGCGCAGCTCCGGAAAGCGATCCGCCAGGGCCCGAATGGCCGGAATCTCGCCGGGTTCCACACAGGCGTGCACCAGGGCTGCCACGCCCGCAGCCCGCCAACGTTCGGCCACCGCGTCGAGATCGTCGTCGAAATTGCGGAAGACGATGTGGCAGTGGCTATCCACCAGCGCCGCCGGTGACGGGGGAGTAGCAGCGGTGGGAGCGCTGGCAGACATCGACACAACCGAAGGCTGAATCAGCCCATTGTGCCGGCCGCGTTCACTCGGCTGCCGCCGCGGTGACGGGGGCAGCGGCGGCCGGCTCGATCACCTTCTTCACGGCCACACTGAGGCGCGACTTCTGATTGGCACCGGTGTTGCGATGCAGCACACCCACCTTGACGGCCTTGTCGATCTTGCTGAACGCGGCATTCATGCTCGAGTGCACCGCAGCCTTGCCCTCCTCACCCGGAGCCTGGGCATAGGCCGTGCAGGCGGCGAAGCAGCGCTTCATCAGCGTGCGCAGGGCCGATTTGTAGCTGCGGTTGCGCAGACGGTTGCGCTCGGCGATCAGGATGCGCTTCTTGGACGACTTGTTATTGGCCACGGGCAGTCGGACGCTCAGCAGGCAAACAACCATCCTAGACACAGGGCGGAACGCCCGCCCCCCTAGCCTGATCCACGCCCCCGCTGCCCTCCCTGATGGCCCCCGCCTCGCCCGCGGCCACCGGCCTCGCCATCGCCTGCCTGCACAACCTCAACGACGCCGGTGCCGCCTTGGAACGGATCGCCGGTCGCATCGGCGGCGAGCAGCAGTGGCAGGAGGAGGAACGGGTGGCCGCCATCCTGGCCGAGGTGCGCCGCGATGGTGACGCCGCCCTGATGCGGCTCACGGAGCGCTTCGATGGCGTGCGGCCCGATCCGCTCACGATTGCCGCAAGCGAGCTGCAGGCCGCCTGGGAGGCCACCGCAGCACCCCTGCGCCAGGCCCTCGAGCTGGCCCATGGCCGCATCCTGGCCTTCCACGAGCGGCAGCGTCCAACCGATCTCGCGATCACGGGCCCCCATGGCGAAAGGCTGGGCCGCCGCTGGCGGCCGGTGCAGCGCGCGGGTCTCTATGTGCCCGGCGGCCGGGCGGCCTATCCCAGCACCGTGCTGATGAATGCCGTGCCGGCAATGGTGGCCGGCGTGGAGGAGGTGGTGATGGTGACGCCGCCCGGCCCCACGGGCCTGCCCAACCCCACCGTGCTCGCCGCCGCCCACCTGGCGGGGGTGCGCCGCGTGATTCGGGTGGGGGGAGCTCAGGCGATCGCCGCTCTGGCCTATGGCACCGAGAGCGTGCCGCGGGTGGATGTGATCAGCGGGCCGGGCAATCTCTACGTCACCCTGGCCAAAAAAGCCGTGTACGGGCAGGTGGGCATCGACTCCCTGGCCGGGCCCAGTGAAGTGCTGGTGATCGCCGACCACACCGCCAGGGCCGATCAGGTGGCCGCCGACCTGATGGCCCAGGCGGAACACGATCCGCTGGCGGCCGCGATCCTGCTCACCACCAGCGCCGACCTCGCCCAGGCGGTGCCGGCGGCGATCGAGGCGCAGCTGGCCCACCACCCCCGCGCCGCCATCACCCGCACGGCGCTGAACGACTGGGGCCTGATCGTGGTGGTGCCGGATCTGGCCAGCGCGGCCCGCCTCAGCGATCGGTTTGCGCCGGAGCACCTGGAGCTGCTGGTGGAGGATCCCGAACCCCTCGCCGCCGACATCCAGCAGGCGGGTGCGATCTTTCTCGGCCCCTGGACCCCCGAGGCGGTGGGTGACTATCTCGCCGGCCCGAACCACACCCTGCCCACCTCCGGCACGGCCCGGTTCTCGGGCGCCCTGAGCGTGGAAACCTTCCTACGCCACACCAGCCTGATTCGCTTCAACCGCGAGGCCCTCGAAGCCACCGCCCACGCGGTGGTGGCCCTGGCGGAGTGCGAGGGGCTGCACAGCCACGCCGAATCGGTGCGACGGCGGATGGTGTCGGCCGAGTAGGCCGGTTAAGCGGGCATGGACACCACCCCACCCTGGGAGGCCATCCAGGCCGGCACCTGCGGGATCGGCATCGGGCGGGCCAGACCGTACCCTTGGCCATAGGCGCAGCCCAGCTCGCGCAGCAGAGCCACCTGGGCCGCCGTGGTTACCCCCTCAGCCACGCAGTCGTGGCCAAAAGCACGGGCCATCTCCACCACACCCTTAACGATCGCCCGGTCGGCGGGTTCGCGGAGCATGGCCTCCACGAAGGAGCGATCGATCTTTAGCGTGGAAAACGGCAGCTCCCGCAGATGGCGCAGCGAGGAATAGCCGGTGCCGAAATCATCCAGGGCAAACCGCACCCCCAGCGGTTGGCAACACTGCATGGTGGCCACCATGCGGCCCGTATGGCGAAAGGAGGCCGACTCCAGCACCTCCAACACCAGACCATGCTGCCCCGGGGCCGCGTCGCCGAGGAGCGTCGCCAGCTGCTCCACAAAACACGGATCCGCCAACTCCAGAGCCGACACATTCACGTGGATGCCGATGCTGAGGCCGGCCGCCCGCCAGCTCCGCCAGTGCCGTAGCGCTTCGGCCAACACCCAGGCCCCCAGCTCAACCTGAGCGGGATGATCCTCGAGGAGGGGCAACCACTCCCGAGGCGCCAGCAGGCCTCGCGTGGGATGCTGCCAGCGCACCAGGGCCTCCAGGGAGCGCACGCGCCCGGAATCCAGCTCGGCGATCGGCTGGGCGTCCAGCACCATCTCTCCATTGGCGATCGCCGCCCGAATGGCATCGATCCCCTGCAGCCGCTGCTGCTGATGCCGCTCGAGCTCCACGTCGAAGAGATGGATCCGGCCGGGGCCCTGGCGCTTGGCTGCGTACATCGCCTGATCCGCCTGGCGCAGCAGCGTGTCGGCGTCCACGGCATCGCCAGCCGGTACCAGCCGCACCCCCAGGCTGGTGGTGAGGCTCACCACCGCCGTTTCACGCAGCAGGCAGGGCTGGGTGATGGCGTCGAGACAGGCCTGCCCCAGCTGGCGCAGCTGATCGCGACTCTCCAGCTCAGGGAAGATCAGGATGAATTCATCGCCCCCCATGCGGCCCACGGTGTCGATCGGCCGCAAACACTGCTGCAAACGCTGGGCGATCACCACCAGCAGCTGATCACCCACCGCGTGGCCGTGAGCATCGTTCACGGCCTTGAACGCATCCAGGTCGAGAAAACACACCGCCAGCAGGCGGCCCGCCACCGTGTTGCGCTGCAGGGCCTGATCGAGGCGCTGGCTCAGCAGGGTGCGATTGGGCAGCCCCGTGAGGGGATCGACATAGGCGAGCCGTTGCAGGCGCTGATCGAGCGCCCGGCGCTCCATGGCCTGGGCAAAACTGCCCACCACCACCCGCAGCACGGCGATCTCCTGATCGCTCCAGCGGCGCTGACCGCGGATGTGATACACCCCGGCGAAGCCCTCCAGCCGGCTGCGCCGCACCAGAGGCAGCACCAGCAGCAACTGAATCTGCTGACTCTCCAGCAGTTGCCGTTCCGCCAGCGCCTCAGGGGGAAGGTCGTCGAGGCTGGTGAGGCGAATGGCGCGGCCGGCCCGCACCTCGGCCATCCACCAGGGGAACAGATCAGCCGGCAGATCCTGCAGATGGGCTTTCTGGGGGGTGACCCCATCGGCGCACCATTCGTGGCTGTTGCTCAGGCACTGCCCCGTGGGGTTGACCGTGAACACATAGGCCCGATCAGCATCGAACATGGTGCCGATGGTGGCCAGGATGCGCTCGATGCTGGTATCGATCTCGCTGCTGGGCCTGGCGACGAAATCTTCCAAGGCCCGGGCCAGCAGGGCCAGCAAATCCAGAGGCAGATCCAGCCGGCTCGACGACAGGAACGGCGGCTTCACGGGGCTGCGGCCGGCCCGGGAGTCAGCGGCGCACCAGATCACGCACGCCGGGCTCGGCGCCGTTGATCTCACCCACCAGCACCTGGTCGGTGATGTCCACGAAGAGGCCGTTCTCCAGCACTCCCGGCAGGTTGTTGATCGCCTGTTCCAGGCGACGGGGCTCGGCGATGCCATCGACGAAACGCACATCCAGCACCAGGTTTCCCTGGTCGGTCACCACCGGGCCAGCTTTGCGCACCGCCATGCGCAGCTCGGCGGCTCCCCCCATCTCAGCCAGCTGGCCCCGCACCTGACGCCAGGCCCCCGGCAACACCTCCACCGGCAGGAGAAAGCCCAGGTTGAGGCGATCCACAAGCTTGGTGCTGTCAACCACCACCACAAACCGATCGGCGCGCCTGGCCACCAGCTTTTCCTGCACGTGGCAGGCCCCACCACCCTTGATCAGCTGGAAGTCGGGATCCACCTCATCCGCACCATCGATCGCCAGATCGATGCGCTCGATGGCATTGAGGCTGCGCAGGGGTATGCCCAGTTCAGCCGCCAGCACCTCGCCCTGAAACGACGTTGTCACCCCCACGATGTCGCGCAGGGCGCCCGTGCGCAGCCGCTCCCCCAGGGCCTGAATCATCAGGGCGGCGGTAGACCCAGAGCCCAGGCCCAGCACCATGCCATCGCGGATCTGCTCCACCGCCGCCAGCGCCACCGCCTGTTTCATCCGATCCTGCAGCGATGGCTCCTGGGGTGCGGCCGGGGCGACCTGGGGCGTGCTGACCATCGCGATGCAGGCGTGGGGCCACGAAATTAGCAACGGCCCTCCGGCATGATCAGGCGGCCATCGGCCGATGGGGCCATGGG
>JAYKGR010000019.1:0-3509 GCA_035285645.1 Cyanobacteriota bacterium
AAGGAGTTCGATCGCATCCGATGGGGCAGGAAGGTCTCGCTGGTGCCACCGGTGGCGGGATCCTGCAAGGCCTGATGACGCTTGACGGCCTCGGCGCCGCTGAGCAGGGCTGAGCCGATCAGCAGCGCCGCAAACCCCTGGCGCAGACGCAGGTCGCTGAGATGGGGCGCCAGCTTCTGCCCCACCACCGCACCCACGGCACCGCCGAGCAGCAGGGGAAGCATCAGCGGCAGCTGGGAGGCGGGCCAATGGCCCAGGGCCGCAAACGCCACCAGGGCATTGACGGCAATCAGCAGCAGGCTGGTGCCGCTGGCCAGCTGCATCGGCAGGCCCGCCAACAGGACCAGTGCCGGCACGATCGCAAAGCCGCCACCGACGCCGGCAATGCCGGTGAGCAGCCCCACCAGCACGCCCTGCACCGCCAGCAGCTGGTCTTGGCGCCGAGAAGACTGGCTGCGCGCGGGGGCAAAGGTTTTAGCAGCGGAGCCGCCCCTGCGCCGGGTGAGCAGCCAGGAGGCCAGCAGAGCGGCGCCAGCGAACACCGCCAGCTGCACGGGCTCGGGGATGTACCCGGCTTTGACCCAGCTGCCGCCGATCCAGCTGCCGGCCAGGGCAGGCAGGCCCAAGATCAGAGCTGGGCGGGTCGCGAACTGGCGGCGACGCAGGTAGGGGCCGAGGTTCCCCAGCGCCAGCAGCATCACCACCAGCAGCGACAGTGGCACCGCCTCCTTGGTGGGCAGGGCCGCGCCGCTGACCAGCAGTGGTAGCAGCAGGATCGAGCCGCCGGCCCCCAACACCGAGAGCAGGAAGCCAATCAACGCGCCGCCACCAGTCAGCAGGGCAAGCGTGGCGATGGCCATCAGAGGCTCACCTTGACGGGATGGGCATAGCCGCTCTGATGCAGACGCGTCAGGGGCACGTTGGGGCTGCCGGGGATGTGACCGGTGGCGAACGCCATGGGTTCGCGCACATCGATCACGTCGACCCTCTGCTCAGCCAATTGGTCGGCGAGGTCGTGGGCGCTGATGCGTTGCTTGATGGATGTGTTGCTCATGGCTCTGTGAGTGGCCAATGCGGGACTGTGCGGCGGATAGCCGGCATCACCCCAGCGGCTGCCGGAATGGCTGACCACGACCACCTGGCGGTTGGCGGGGACCTCGACGCTGCGGCCGTCGGGCCCCGCGAAGGCCTCGGCGATCTTGTGGGGATGGCGGAGCTTCATGGTCGGCATCGGCATGGGTGTCGAGGCAGGCCGCCAGGTGGATGCCACGCTCGCGAATCAGCGAGGGATCTCGCTCGTGTTGCTCGAACACCGGATCGATCAGCACACCTTTCCCAGAGGCCGCCTGCAGCAGAGGGCAGGGAGACGAGGCGACCATGAACCTGCCTGAACAGCTTCTATGAGTGTATGCGCATACTGGCGGCAAGGCAAGCGCGAGGGGATGGATGGCCCTCTGGCGCGGTTGCTCGTCGACTCAGGGAGCGCATCCTGCGTTCATCGTCATACACCGCTCACCATGGCTGCCTCTGGTTCGAAGCCCAGCCCGCAGCTGCCTGCTTGCTCAGCGAACCGACGCGCCTGCAGCCCCTCTGTCAGCTCAAGCAGGGCGCGATGGGGTGTGCACCATCTGGAGTGCCGACAACGATTGCGTCGATGACCTCTGCTGTTGCATCAGCTCGCGGAAGATGCCGCGCAGATCACAGGGTTTGAAGTGGAACGGCCTGGCGGTGTCGGAAGCAGCCAGCACGAGTGATCCAAGAGATGCATCACAGGCTTGGCAATGTGCCCCGAATGGCATGAGCCCTCCCCGACAGGGTGATCGGACCGCTGCCGGTCGTCTGCAGGCGTTCGCGCAGCAACCCGCGGAATCGGGAGATCTCGGCCTCGCTCATCACCGCGAAGGCCTGACCGGCGCTCGGCCCCCCGAGGACGGTGGCCCAGAGGTCTTCGAAGTCGGTGTAAGTGCGCTCCACAGGGATCACTCTGGTGTGGATGTCGCTCAGGCCGGCGGTGGTCCAGAGGTCTCGCAGCGCCTCAAGGCGAGAGGAGCTGGCACTGGGCGGCATGGGAATGGCCCGGCCGACAGCGCCCAGGGTTTCATTCACGCGTTGATAAGGGAAGCCCCCGCCCTCCATATCCCAGGCATAGGCCGCCACGGTTCCACCGGGGGCCACAACCCGCGCCATTTCGGCGACACCCTGCGCCGGTTCCGGCACGAAGAAGATCACCAGCGGCATCACCGCCAGATCGAATGAGTCACGGGGAAATGGCAGGGCCATGGCGTCGGCGTTCACAAACTCCACGCTCTGCAGCAGTGGCTGCTGCCGGGCATAAGCGAGTTGTGCCTCCGAAGGGTCGATGCCGACGAGCGTGAGCGGTTCGCACTGCTCAGCGATCAGCTGCGTGAAGGCACCATTGCCACAGCCCACATCCAGCCAGCGCAGGCCGCGGTTCGGGGCGATCCAGTCGAGAAAGTCCTGGCCGACCAGGCGGCTCCAGACCCCCATGAAGCGGTCGTAGCCGGCCCCATCGGTGAAGCGGATCGGTTCACTGGTCATCGCCATCGGGTTCCAAAAGGCCAGGCTGACAAGCCATCGGTTGGCTCAGAGATCCACTGTGCGCCGGTTGGCACGGGAGATTATTGTGGCCCAGCGGGGCGAAATTATTACACTGCGCCGCATGCTGCGTCTTGGTGGATTGAGCAATCCCGAGTATAGCAAGTTCGACGCACTCTTTCGGTTCTAACCCGTTCAATCCCGATGACCCACCCGCCGATCCTTTCCTTCACCATGGCCCATCGCGGCCATGGCTGTTCGACATTCAGGTGCTCAGAAATCGATGCCGCCATCTGGATCACAATGGGGGCATCGCCCCACCGCCGTTCTGGAGACTTCCGGCAGAACGGCCGCTGCTGGCGAAGCTAGGCACAGATTCTCAGCGGCGGCTGATGCGCGCCCTATCGGCCAGTGGGGAACAGCGCCTGGATCTGCAGACGGACGGTGACGGGACCCAACAGCTGCTCGCCCAGTTGCTCCGGTCGAACCGCGTTCCAAAACCCCTGCAAGGAGGCATTGAAGGGCTGACTGCCGATGCGGAAGATCCGACCAACTCCACCCCCGATCGGTACTGTCCAGCCCCTGCCATTGTTGGCAGTCCAGTCCGCCGTGATGATCGGCGAGCTGGCGACATACCAGCCGTTGGCCAGGTTGATGTTCAGAAAGGGCTGAATGAGCATGGAGTTGACTTGACGTCCGCCCTCTCCAGCAAAGCACCAGATGTTGTTGGCCAGAATCCCTGCCACCAAAGCCCCTCGTGTATAAACCGCAACCCCTGCTGGGCCAGCACTCCAGCGTTGCGTACTCAGTTGCACATCGGTGGCAGAAGGAAGCACCAGGGTGGGGCCGAACCCGAACTGAAATCGGCTGGTGGTGCGGGGCACCAAAAAAATGGTCGGATTGATATCTCCGATGCCAATCACGTCCGAACTGCCAGCCAAGGGCCGCTGGAT
>JAYKGR010000020.1:0-18304 GCA_035285645.1 Cyanobacteriota bacterium
GTGTCCAGCTTGAAGCGCAGCAGGGCGTGATCCCCCAGCCGTTCGATCACCTGCCAATGGGTGCGGGCATGGCGGCCGGTGTCGTCATGCACCACCGCATATTTTTTGCGGTCGACCGGATGGCGGCCGATGGCGCCCACGATCGTGCCGGTGTCGGCCGACGGTTGGCCGTGCACCACCGCCAGATACTCGCGGGAGGCCACCCGTTTCTGGATCTGGGCCTGGAGCCGCACCAGCGCCTCCTGGCTCTTGGCCACCACGATGCAGCCGGTGGTGTCTTTGTCGAGGCGGTGCACGATGCCGGGGCGCAGCTCACCGCCGATGCCGGGCAGGTCGGGGCAGTGGTGCAGCAGCGCGTTCACCAGGGTGCCGTCCTTGTTGCCCGGCGCCGGATGCACGGTGAGGCCGGCGGGCTTGTTGAGCACGATCAGATGGCTGTCTTCGTAGAGCACATCCAGGGGCAGGTTCTGGGGCACCAGGTAGGGCAGCGGTTCCGGCGGTGGCATCCACAGCTCCACCGTGTCGCCGGGGCGCAGGGGGGTTTTGGCGCGGCCGGTGCGCCCATTCACCCGCACGCAGCCGGCGTCAATGAACTTCTGGATGCGGGCGCGGCTCTGCTCAGGCCGCTGGCTCACCAGCCAGCGATCCAGGCGCATCGGCAGGGGCCTGGGGTAGTGCAGGGTGATCAGCTCACCCTCGCCTGCGCCGAATCCCTCCATCGTTTGCCCATTGGCCCCCTGCCATGCTGCCGTGCGGCGCGGTCTGCCAGGCTGGTTGCGCACCGATCGGCGAGCCACCGGCAGATGGAGGGCGTAGCGGATCAAGCCGTGCTGCAGGCCCGCAGGGATCTGCTGCTCTGGCTGTTGCGGGGTCGCCACGTGCTGGTGGCGGTGTTTCCGCGCTTTTTGGCCCTGAGCCTGGCCTTCCGCGCCGATCGCCCCTCGCCCCTGGGTTCGCTGCACTTTGCCACCTCCGTATCCGAGGGGGTTGCGTGGCTGCAGCAGGCCCACGAGCCGCTGCTGCTGCTGCTGAGTGAACATCTGGCCGATGGCCCCGGGCTCGACCTGATCCGTGCCGCCCGCGCCCGATCACCTCGGCATCGCAGCCTGCTGGTGCTCACCCACAACCACCGGGTGGCGGTGCGCTCCGCCCTGGAGGCCGGCGCCGCAGCGGTGGTGCTGGAGGAAAGCCTGGGCCGCACCGGTGCCCTGGTGGTGGCGGTGGAGCAGGTGCTCAAGGGCCGCCTGTTTGTGGATCCCGCCCTGGAGCAGGCCGATGAGGCAGGGGCTGAGGCTCCCGGCTATCTCACCGCCCGCGAGGTGGCGGTGTTGCGGCTTGTGGCCGAGGGCCTCACCAATCGACAGATCGGCGAGCGCCTGCACATCGCCGCCAGCACGGCCCGCGATCATGTGCAAGACATCCTGCGGCGCTTGGGGGTGACCAGCCGCGCAGCGGCGGCGGTGGAGGGCGTGCGGCGGGGTTATTGCCGTTGAGGGATGCCAGCTAGATTTCTGACGATGAATCACCACCCTTGACGTGACGCGTTGCTGGCTTCATATCGGTATGCCAAAGACGGGCACTTCGTCGATCCAGGAAACCCTGTATTACCATCTTGAGGATCCAGGGTTTGTCTATTGCGGCTTTGGTGAGATCAATGGAAGCTATGCGCTTGCGGCTCTTGTGGGTCAGGCTTCTTACTTTACTGCCCTCCGGGCTGCTGGCGCCCATGGCCATCGGCAGCGCATGCTGAAGCGGCTGCGCCGCAGCATTGGCATCGCCCGCAAGCGGGTGGCTGATCTCATTCTTTCGGCTGAATTTGCCTACTTTTGGGGCCAAGATGAGCATCGTGCCTTCGCGGCTATTGTTGAAGAGTATCGACTCGACCTGCGGTTGATCATTTATGTGCGTCCGCCGCTCGATTGGCTGGCGTCATCACTCGCGCAGAATCTGAAGTATGGCCAGTTCACATCCCATGATCAGCTGCAGGGCTACTTCGACAAGCCACTGCGTCGCCAGTTGGATCTGGCCAAGCGCTTGGCGCTATTGGTTGATTGCTATGGCGAGGATCGCCTGATCATCCGGCCGTTCCTGCGGCACCAGCTTGCGGGAGGTTGCGTGGTGCGCGACTTCTGCTCAGTGGTGGGACTCAGCCAGCCTCCAGCCACGATTTACCGGCGCAATGAAGGCCTCAGCCTGGTCGCCAGCCAATGTTTGCACCGGCGGAATATTGCCATGAGTCAACCCTTGCGGGGCGGGGGCTGGGATCTGCTGCGGCGTGATGCGCTGTTGCAGCGGCTGGAGCAGCTGTTTGGCGATCAACCGGGCCTGCGGCTGCAGCCTGCTTTGCTTGGGGATGCCGAATCCTTTTTGCAACAGCAGCTGGCCAGCCTGCAGCAGCGCCACGGGGTGGCTTTGCCCCTGAGTACGGCCTCCTCAGCTGAGGCGGGTTTGGCTAGCCTCGATGCGCTGCTCTCACTACCGGAGGCGGCCCGCCGCCGCCTGGTGGTGGAGGCGGCGATGGGGGAGGATGCCTCGCTAGAGCAGGCCCTGGCCCGTTTGGAACGCGTGCCGTCGGCCGGCGCGGTGCTCAGCACCGCCCGTCAGCTCGGGCGGCGCCAGCTGCGCCATGCGCTGACGGGCTGCTGAGCGTCTTCGCTCCATTCCCTTCAAATGACGGATGGCCCTGCCCCAGCCCCCGTCCGTAGGACAGCGGTCTTGATCGGTTGTCTCGATGGCCCTGTCTCTGTCTCTGCCGGCCCTGTCGGTGGCCGTTGGCGGCCGCCGCTGGCGCCATGGCTTCACCGCCGAACTCACGGTGACCAACACCGGCCTGGAGAGCCTCTCCGGCTGGAGCCTCAGCTTCACCACCCCCCATCGGATCACCGGTACGCCCTGGGGTGTGAGCCTGGCCAGCGAAGATCTGGGCGATGGCCTCACCCGCTATACGCTCACGGGCAGCGGCTGGGCGGCCACGCTCAAGGCCGGCGCTTCGGTGCGGGTGGGCTTCAGCGCTCGCCAGGGGGTGGCGATCGGCGATGCCGGGGCGCTCAGCGCCGATCTGCTGTTCACCCCGGCGTCGCCGCCGCCCGAGCCGGCCCCCAGCCTGCGGGTGGAGGTGGGCGGCAGCCGCTGGTGGAATGGCTTCACGGCCGAGCTGCGCATCACCAACAGCAGCGGCCGCGATCTCAGCGGTTGGAGCCACAGCTTCACCACCCCCCATCGGATCACCGGTGCCCCCTGGGGTGCCACCTTCACCAGTGAAGATCTGGGCAATGGCCTGACCCGCTACACGCTCACGGGCAGTGGCTGGGCGGCCACGCTCGAGGCCGGCGCTTCGCTCACCGTGGGCTTCAGCGGCCGCCAGGGTGTGGCCATCGGCCATGCTGGTGCGCTCACGGCCGAGCATCTGTTCACGCCGGCCAGCCCCCCTGTTCCCACGCCGCCCACTCCCCCGGCCACCACGCCGCCCACCCTCGGCTATGGCGAAGCGCTGCGCCAATCGCTGCTGTTCTATGAAGCCCAGCGCTCCGGCGATCTGGATGAGGCCAGCAACCGCATCCCCTGGCGCGGTGACTCGGGCCTGCGGGATGGCCGCGATGGGGTGTATTTCGGTGATCGCCGGGCCGCGAATCTGCAGGCGGGCCTGAGCCTCGATCTCACCGGTGGCTACCACGATGCCGGCGATCACGGCAAATTCGGGATGCCGCTGGCATACACCCTCTCCACGCTGGCGTGGGGGGGGTTGGCTTTCGGGCGGGGTTATGCCGCCAGCGGCCAGAGCGATAACTTAATGGCCGCCCTGAAGTGGGGCACCGATTATCTGCTCAAGGCCCATGGCACCGATGCCAGCGGCGCCACCACCTACTTCGTGGTCCAGGTGGGTGATGTGGCGGCCGACCATGCCCTCTGGAGCGCCCCGGAAACCCAAACGATCCGCCGGCCGGCGATGGCTGTGACCCCTGAGCGCCCCGGCTCCGATGTGGCAGCCGGCAGTGCCGCCGCCCTGGCTGCCGCTTCGATGCTCTTTCGCCGCGAGGGGGTGATCGCCTATGCCGACACGCTCCTGGAGCATGCCGAATCGCTGTATCGCTTTGCCGACACCTACCGCGGCAAGTACTCCGACTCCATCACCGAGGTGCGCAGCTATTACAACTCCTGGAGCGGCTACAACGATGAGCTCAGCTACGGAGCCGCCTGGCTGGCCCGCGCCAAAGAGGCTGCCGGCGCCGATGGCGGCGCCTACCGGCAGCAAGCGCTGCAACTGTATCGCTCCGCCATCGGCGGCCTGGGCCGCGGCTGGACGCTCAATTGGGATGATGTCTCCTACGGCGCAGCCGTGCTGCTGGCTCAGGACACCGGTGACAGCCGCCTGCTTGGCGATGTGCAGGGGTGGCTGGACAGTTGGGTGCAGGGTCGCAACGGCGTGACGATCACCCCAGGCGGGCTTCGGTTCATCAGCCAGTGGGGATCGCTGCGTTATGCCGCCAATACGGCCATGGTGGCTGGCGTGGTGGCCGACAGCCTGATCGACCCAAGTGGTACCTACAGCCAGTTGGCCCGCACCACCGTGGATTACATCCTGGGCGCCAATCCGCGCCAGGCCAGCTACGTGGTGGGATACGGCGCCAACGCCCCGCAGCAGCCGCACCATCGCGGCGCCTCGGGGGTGGGTTGGGAGGGGTTTCAGGGCACCCAGCCCAATGTGCACAGCCTCACCGGCGCCCTGGTGGGCGGCCCGGGCGCGGCGGATGATTTCGCCTATGCCGATCGCCGCAGCGATTGGGTGCGCAATGAGGTGGCGATCGACTACAACGCGGGCTTCAGCGGCGCGGTGGCTTACCTGGCCCAGAGCAGCCTCGAGATCTGAAGCCTCCCTGGGTGCTTCGCTGTAGCGGAGGATTGCCGCAGGTCTTGAGCTGGCCATTGGAGGGTTGCTGTGTAAAAATCAATGCATTCCTGGCTCGATCGCGGCTGGGGCTCCACCATCATGCCGCTTTCACTGCCCACCTTCATCGTTGTCGGTTCAGTCAAGTGCGGTACAACCAGCCTTCATCATTACTTGTCGCAGCACCCAGAAGTCTCCATTTCGCGACCTAAGGAACTTAATTTCTTCGTAGGCGCGGACGCGCCCGAAGCCAGCGGTGTAGCTCGGGGCAACTGGTGGCGTGGAGAGCGCTGGTATGCCAGCCATTTCGATTCCTCGCGCCCGAGCAGGGGGGGAGATCTCGCCGATTTATGTGGCTGGACCATGGCGCGCGGATGTGTTCTCCAGGATGAGCCGCCTGGTGCCGGATGTGCGGCTCCTTCTGCTCGTGCGCGAACCGATGGAACGGCTGCGATCCCACTTTCAGATGGTGCGTCGGAATTTGATGGGCCAAGATCTTGATTTCGATGCCTATGTTGATGCTTCCGATTCTGAGGCTGCGATTTCCCTTTCCGATTATGGCTCCCAGATTCAATGCATTCTTGATTATTTCCCAGCTTCTTCCTTGATGGTCGTGGAGTCGGTTGACCTCGATCATGATCGCCGGCGAACGATTGCTTCCATTTTTCAGTTCATCGGCGTTAGGTCCGATTTTCAATCCCCCCAATTCGAAGAGCGATTGTATGACCGGCGGCAGCGGCGTTTTCCCAGTCCTACCGGCAAGCAAATTCTTGGTTCGCTCCCCATGCGAGTCGCCAAAAAAGTTCTACCCTTCACGTGGAATGAAGCGCTGCGCAATGCGGTGCTTTTGCCGTTTTCGCTCCCTGAGCCTTCGATGGCGCTCACGCCCGATCGCGAGCGTCGCCTGCAGGAGCGCTTTGCCGCCGAGGTAGCCCTGGCGCGCCGGCTCACCGGCCTGGCCCTGCCATCGCTGGGTTTCTGATGAACCTGATCGCTGCTGTGATCTGCACGCGCTCCTGCCCGTCCATGGTTGCCGAAGCGGTGCGCGCGATGCTGGCTGATTACCCGATGCTCTTGCGCGTGATTGTGGTGCAGCAGGGGAACATCCCGGCCGAGGATCCGTTGGCGGATCTGGAGGCCGACCCTCGACTGCTGAAGCTGCATCATGGCGGTGTAGGGCTGTCGCGAGCCCGCAATGCCGGAATGGCCGCGGCGGAGGCGGCCGGTGCCGTTGCCGTGGCTTTTACCGATGATGATTGCGTACCTCATCCGGGCTGGATCGCGGAGCTGGCTGCGCCGTTTGGCCAGTTCCGGCAGGTGGGGATTGTGTATGGCTCAACGATGGCAGCGGATTACGAGCCCTCGCTCGGGTGCATCCCGGCCTATGTGATCCACGAGATGGCGCTGTATCACGGCATCGCTAGCAAGGCGAAGGCGGAGGGCATGGGGGCCTGCATGGCCGTGCGCGTGGAAACCTGGCGGCGGCTTAGGGGCTTCGACGACTGGCTCGGCGCCGGCACCAACCTGGCCAGCGCCGAGGAGAACGACTTCTGCAGCCGCGCTCTGCTGGCTGGCTACACGGTGGTGGAGACGCCATCGGCAAGGGTGACGCATCATGGCTTCCGGGCTCGCGGCGAGGTGGCTGGTCTCATCGCCGGCTACATGCGGGGCAGCGGCGCGGCCATGGCCAAGATGCTGCGGCTTGGCGGTGTTCGCTCGATCCCCTGCTTTGCCACCACCGCGCGCCGCTGGCTGGGCGGTCGGTCGGCCATCGATGTGCCGATGGCGAGTCAGCGCTGGCTACGGCTTCGCGCGTTTCTGGCTGGCTTTCGCATCGGGCTCTGTACGCCGCTGGATCGCGGCAGCGGTCGGTTCCGCCCCTTCCGCTCGGCCGAGGATCTCTTGGTATAGGCGCAGGTGGGCCTGGAGGGCATGCAGCCGGCGGTTTCGGCAACGCCGGCGAGCTTGGTCGGCCCTGGTGCGGGCCTGGGGGGCATCGTCGAGAGACTGCAGGATCGCTTGGGCCAGCGCTGTCGCATCCCCAGGAGGCACAAGCAGACCGGTGGCGTTGTGCTCAACCAGCTCGGCGATTCCGCCCACCTTGGTGCTCACAACAGGCACGCCCTCAGCCATCGCTTCGAGCAACACCAGCGGTAATCCTTCCCAGTGCGAGGAGAGAACGAAGAGGTCGGCATGGCGCAGCAGCTGACGCACATCCTGCCGATGGCCGAGAAAGACAACGCCCGGGCCGGCCATGTGCTGCAACCGGGTGGCCTCGGGTCCATGACCCACAATCCATAACACCGCCCCTGGCCAGTCCTGCCGCACGGTCTCGAAGGCCTGCAACAAAAGGTCTTGGCCTTTCTGGATGTGCAGCCGGGCCACGTGAATGAGCGTGGGCTCCCCGCGGGGCGGCTGCGGCGTTGGGGTGCTCTCTCCCGGAGGATCGCAGGCCCAGTTGGCGATCAATCGCAGTCGCGCGGCCGGGATGCGCAGCTGCTGCCGCATCCCCTGGGCCACGGCGTTGGAGACGGCCACGTACTGCCGGGTGAACCCAACGCCGAGGCGCTCGATGGTGAGACCAAGCTTCGGTCGCCAGTGCCACGGGCGCTCCATGTGCAGGGTCACCACATGGGGAAGCCGCAGCACGGGGCAGACCAGTCGGCCGAGAAGATCCGGGGCTTCACCGTGGCTGTGCACAATGTCGGGCCGTTCCCGCAGGCAGAGCCGCGCCAGCTTCAGCGCCGCCCCCGGCAGGGCGCTGGCGGCTACCGGGCCGCTGAGCACGGTGGTGGTGATGCCGAGCTCTTGGTGATCCGCGGCACTGGCATGCAGCGCCACGAGGCCGCAGTCCACCCCCAGCCCGGCCAGTCCGCTGCCAGAGCGCAGGGCCCCGAGGCGCATGCGCAACGACCACTGCATGTCTTCCCGGCGGAAGCGCAGCCGGTCACGCCAGCGCAGCCGGTCGGCGCCAACGAGCTGGGGCAACTTCGGTAGACCGGGTTCGATCGGGATCCCGAGATGGCGCTGCAGAAACCCGCAGTAACGTGAGACGGCAGGGGCCACGTCTGCAACGGACAGTGTCTCCAGCGCTACGCCCAGATCTTCGAGCAGGGAAAAGCGGGTGGGAAACACCCGACTATCAGCGCGCTTGAGCCACACGGGGGTGCCGAAGGCCAGGCACGGGAGCGCCACGTGCAGCCGTGTGGTGTACACCGCCTCGGCCTTGCGATAGGTCTCGAGTAAGGCGTTGGCGTGGTCCCACTGATCCGCCACCGGCAGCGTGCGGCGGATGTCGTGGGTGATGGGCGTGCCGGGGCCGTCGTGGTCGACGGAATAGATGCCGGATCGGGGCCCGTCGTAGCGGGGCAGGGTAAGGGTGGCGCAGCCCACCAGTTCGGACTGGATGCCCAGGCCCTTGAGGCGCGATGCGGTGGCTGGGTCGCGGGCCCCCACGGGCCATGGCGATCGCTGCAGCCAGCGCAGGTAGAGATCCTGGCGCTCGTAGGGTCCGCTCACGCCGGCGAACAGGCAGGTGGCCCCGACGCGTGGCGGCGTATCCCGCTCCAGGAAGCCATTCACCACGAATACTTGATCGGCCGGCGCGCTGGCGAGGTCGTGGCGGAACACACCCGTCATCGGCGGCATCAGCCGCGTCAGGGCGAGGGTTTGGATCATGTCGCCGATGTTGCCGGTGCGATAGGCAAGGCAGCTGAAACGCGACATGGCAATGGCCGCCTCGCGGCGAGCTGGTATGGGGAGCGATGCCGGGCTGGGAGATCAGCACGGCACTGCTAGTTTGCCTCCCATCCCCACCCCCACAGGAACCCACGGGACAGCGCGATGAACCGGATGTTGGGTTCCATCCAAGATAGATTGGCCTGTGCCGCCTACCGCTCGTTTGGCGGCCCCGAAGTGCGCGCTCTGGGCGCGGCGGATCTGGCCTTGATCCGTCGCGTGCGCGGTCAGCGGCTCACCTATCTGTCGGTGGCCAAGCTGGGCAGTCTGCTCACCACCAGCCGACGGCTGGAGGCTGAACAGGTGCCTGGAGTGTTTATCGAAGCGGGCTGTGCCCTGGGTGGCTCCACGATTGTTTTGGCGAAGAGCAAGCAGCCCCAACGACCGCTGCAGGTGTATGACGTCTTTGGCATGATTCCGCCCCCTACCGAGGCCGATACCGAAGACGTGCACGCGCGCTACCAAACGATCGTGGCGGGCCAATCGGCGGGAATCGGTGGCGATCTTTACTACGGATATCGCGACGATCTATACGAAGCGGTTGGCCACAACCTCAGCCGCCATGGTGTGCCCTGCGAGGCCCATGCCGTCTCGTTGATCCGTGGTCGTTTGGAAGATACCCTGGTGGTTGATCAGCCCGTCGCTTTGGCGCATATCGATGTTGATTGGTATCAGCCGGTGCGCGCTTGCTTGGAGCGGATTCTGCCCCGGTTGTCACCAGGAGGAACCGTGATCATCGACGATTATCACGATTGGGGTGGCTGCCGCAAGGCTGTTGATGCTTACCTGGCCGAGCACCCGGGCCCATGGCTGCGCGATGATTCAGCGGGGTCGCTGAAGTTGACTCGGCCTGTCTAAGTTTAAGGCTGCTGACTGCCCATGAATTCACGGCTTTGGCGGGTACTGGGTTGCCAGCCATAGCCATAGACGCCACCTTGGTCGTCGTTGATGATGCGGGGTGTCACAAGAATCACCAGTTCGTTTTTGGAGCGGTTGCTGGAGCTGCGGCGGAAAAACTGGCCGATCAGTGGCATGTCTCCTAAAATGGGCCATTTGGTGACCGCTTGGCGATCGGTTTCCGAGATCACGCCGGTCAGAATCAACGTTTGACCATCGCGAACCCGGACGCGACCGGTATCGAGCAAGCGATCATTGATCAAGGTGATCTCGCCACAGTTGCCAACATTCTGAGTGCCAACGGGTGCCGAAATCTCTGGTGACAAAGAGAACGTGACGAAGCCATTGTCATCAATTGTCTCTACTCTCGCGCCGAATGTGAGACCAGCATTGCTAAAGGCGGGTTGGCAGAAGTTGTTACCATTAACGTCTTGTCTAACCTCGTATGATGTGACAAATTGGGTGCCCACGCGTACAAAGCCCTCGTTGTTGCGGGATCGCCCAATCTTGCCGTCGGCTGAGATTCTGCTGCTGTCGGATCCAGCATCTGATGGGCTTGAATCGCCTTCCTGGATAATCAGGGTTGGGCTTGCCAAGACCTTAGTATTTCCCGATTCAATTGATGCTCTAACAAAATCAAAAAGCTGGTTCGCTGGATAGCGAAACTGTGTAGGATTCTTGTAGGTAATTTTGCCTTCGCTGTCGATTTCGGTTACGCCTGGCTGGGTCGGATTGTTGTAAGGGCCAAAGCCGGGCCGCGCAAAGAAGGTCTGGCCCGTGACTGGATCCACGCCGAGCCCGAGGGGATCAGGCGGTACTGTTGTCTGGCGGGGGATGACGCTGCCACCGCCAGCAAAAGGCGTGCGCGCGTTGGGGCTGTCGATAAACCCTGATTCCACCCCGCTCAGGCGCCCAACTCCCGGCAGTGGCGATGTACCGGTAGCGCCCGTGAAGTCTCCCGGAAGGCCGCCTTGGTCGGAGCCTGGTGGTTTCAAATTGCCGAAATTGGCGAGCAGCTGACCTTGATTATTGACCACGAACATGTTGCCATAGCGGAATGCGAAGCTATTGGAGATGTCGGAATCATTCGACAAGCTCACATCCAGGATGCGCACAGATAGGGCTACTTGTCGTTGCCTTAGGTCGAGCTGCTTGAGATAGGTTTCAGCGACTGAAATCAGCGATGGCTCGCCGATGAGCGTGATTGTACGCAGGCGGGTGTCGGTTGTTGCGTTTAGGCCGATCAAGGGGCCTTGGGACGCTCCATAGCTCACCACTTCGGTTTGGGTTTGCTCCTGGGTGGTCGAAGCTGCTGGCGTGCCTCGAATGGCCTGGCTGTCGGTGGCTCCTTGGGTAACGGCTGTGCGAATCGTATTCGTTTTCGTGACTTGAGCGCCCAGATTAGCTAGGTAATCAGCTGCAGAATTAGGGTCTACCTGATTAAGGCGGTATACCTTCGAGAGCTGGGGGCCAAGATTTTGGCCTTGAACTCGTTTGCCCACAAGGATCGTGCGGCCTTCTAGCCGTCCCTGGAGATTGGCTGCCAGGAGAACAAAATTAAAGGCACGATCGAAGCGCTCGCTGGAAAAAGAGACAGATACTGGGGGTGATGGTGTGAGTGAAATGTCTTTGTCGCTCAGGGCGCGACGTTGAAAACTACTGCCAAGATCGAATGCCGCTGCTTCAGTCGTATTGCCTCGCCCGCCGCTTTGGCTGCTCGGGCCTGAAGTTCCGCCTTGCGTGGCACCGGCTTGCACAACTGCATAGTCTTCGACATAGGTGAACCCATACCCCCCCATCCGGGCCAGCGCCATCAACACGTCTCGGGCCCTGGCCCCGCGGGTGGTCATGGTCACCGGTGGGCCGCTGAGTTCGAGGTACGAGCGGTTTTTGATCACCATCGTGCCCACCGCCATGTCGCCCAGCGGTGGCGCCACCGCCCGGGGTTGGAGCGGCGGGGCGTAGGCCGCCTGGGGCAGACGGCCCGGCAGGGTGAGGTTGGGGCGGGCCAGCTGCAGGCTGGCCTGGGCCGGGGCGCTGAAGCTCAGAATCAGGCTGTTGCCGTCGGCGCTCACCACCGGCCGGCTGGGGGGGCGCCCCGGGCTGCTCGTCACCTCCAGGCGGTAGGTGTTGCCGGCGCCATCAAGGCTCACCAGCTGCAGCCCCGCCTCCGGGATCGCCAGGCGCTGGGGGCCGAGCCGCAGCCCTGTGGGGGCGCTGGTGGTGAGTAGCCCCTGCCAGCGGTTGCCCGTTTCGCTCTGCACCAGCTGGGGGCTGGGGCCAGTGCCCTCCACCACCAGCTCCAAGCTGTCGGGCAGGCGGCGGATCTGCAGCTGCACGCCCCCGGAGCGGGGCTGGGGCAGGCGAGCCGCCGCCTCTGGTGTGGCCCGGGTTTGGCCATAGGCAACACCAGTCCCGGCGCTCGGCAGGGCGAAGGCCACCGCGAGTGCCAGCCCAGGCCATGGCCACAACCTGTTCACACTGCTGCAACCTGCTGCGGTCGGATCTTATGCGCCCTGGCTGGTGCCCCCCGCCGGCTTGGGTCGGCTTGGGGGGCGGTCGCTGCTGGGCGCCGGCCGGCTGTACAGCCCCAGTTCCAGCTTCAGCGTCACCGGATCGCTGGTTGCCCCCTGGGCCTTGTCGGGCTTGTCGAGCGTGAGCTCCAGATTGCTTTGCACCATCAGCACCGACAGCCGCTCCAGCCCCCGCACAAAGCTCAGCAGCGCAGGAAAGGGGCCGCGGGCGCTCAGCACCAGGGTTTGGCGGCGCAGGCCCTCCACCGCCAGCGGATCGGCCGGCGCCGGCGCCGCTTGGCCCTTGTTGCCGGCCGGTGGGGCAGGGGGTGGCGCCGCCCCAGAGGCGGCGGGCTGTCCGCCGGCCTGCGGTTCGTAGAGCGTCACCTGCACCCCAGCGGCCTGCGCCAGCCCACCCACCTGGGCCATCAGCGTGCCCTTGCCGCCGCTGCCCTCCACCATCGTCAGCACCAGGTTGCGGCGGTTCCGGGCGCGATCGCTTGCCTCGAGCTCCTTGAGCAGCTGGGCCCGCAGCAGCGGCAGTGCCTGCTCCCGCTCGCGCAGCTGGGCCAGTTCGGCCTCCCGCGCCTGCAGCCGCTGCCAGGCTGGTGCGATTCCCACCGCTACCATCCCTGTGGCCGCCAGCCCCCCCAGCAGGGCCGGGATCAGCACCAGCAGGCGCCCGCTGGCGTTCACGGCAGCAACCCCTCGCGCAGCAGCGCCTCCAGCCGGCTGGCCATGCCATCGGCGCCGAGCTGGCGCAGCAGGCTGGCTTCGCGGCGGCTGTCGCGCTCGCGGAATGGACCGCTGATCTCAAACGCCAGCAGCGGGGCCTGCTCGGCGGTGCCCCGGCTGGCACGGCGCAGCAGTACCTCCTGCCCTTGCAGAAACGGAGAGGCCTGCAGGGTGAGCAGCAGGGCATTGATCCGCTGCAGCGCACCCGGATCGCGGGCCTGCCCCTGAAGCGACAGGCTGTCGGCCAGCACCTTCAATTCCTGCAGTTGCACCCCCTCGGGGGTGCGGCGCTGCAGGTCGCTCAGCAGGGCCGATCCCGAGCGCACCGCCACCAAGCCTTCCGCCAGCCGGCGGTTGCCCTGCTCCAGCCCCAGCCGCTGGCCCCGTTCCCGCTGCAGCCGCTGCTCGAGTTGGCCGCTCAGCGCAGCCACCGCGGCCAGCGACTCGATCTCCTGATCCACCAGGCTCTGGCGCCACAGGATCGCCCCGCCCAGCAGCATCCCCAGCCCGATCAGCCCCACGCCGATCCAGCCGCCCCGCTGGAGCAGCGCCAGTCGATCGGGGCGCCCCGCGGCCTCGAGGCCCTCCTCCAGCCGCCACTCCCGCAGCAGATCGGGCAGCGCGCCGCGGCTCATCGCTCCCCCTCCGCCGCCAGCAGCCCGCTCAGCCGCAGCAGCAGCGCTCCATCGAGCCCACGGCCCTCGGCGTTTTTGGGCAGGCTGATCCAGCCTTGGGCCAGGCAGTCGAGCTGCTCCACCGCCAGCCCGTGGGCCTGGCCACTCAGCTCCTGGCGCAAGGCCTCCACCAGTCCGTTCTGCCGGCTGAGCGGCCCATGCAGCCAGCAGCGCCAGCGCCGTGCCTGCGGTTGTCGCTGCTGCCAGAAGCGCTGCCGCAACGCCAGGGCAGCCGCCAGCTCACCCACCGCTTCGGTGGTGAAGGGAAACGGCAGCTGGGGCAGCCACCAGTCGGCCTCCGGTAGGCCTGCCTCCGCCAGCCACAGCCAGCTGGCCCGCGGCTCCAGCGCCAGCACCAGATCCACCGTGTCCTCCAGCTCGCCGCGCTGCTGCTCCGTGCGCCACAGCCGGCCCAGGGCCCGCTGTTCGCAGCACTGGGCCGGCTCCAGCCGCACCAGCCGGGCCCCCGCCAGGTCGAACACCTGCTGCCAGGCCCGCACCAGCTCTCGGGGGGCCGCCACCAGCAATCCCAGCCCGGGGGAGTCGGCCAGCGGCACCACATCGGCGAAGGCCGTCGTGAGATCCCAGTCGAGCCGCAGCTCCGCCTGCCGCTCGCGGATCCACTCCAGCGGGTTGTCGGGAGGGTTGGCCTCGGGCCACTCCAGCAGCCGCCAGCGGCAGGCGGCCGGCGGCAGGCAGGCCTGCACTTCGGCCTGCACCAGGCCTTGCTCCACCAGCAGGTCGCCCAGAAAGTCGCCCAGGGCCGTGATCTGACGCGGCAGGCCGCCGCTGCAGGCGCCATCGGGCAGCGCCACGCTCAGGGCCTGGCGAATCCGGCCGCGCCGGCCCAGCGCCAGGGCAGCGATGCGCACCGCCGCGTCGTCGAGGTCGATCAGCACCTGCGGAGGCAGCAGCTGCCCCCGCCAATCCTGCCACCGTTCCTGGGCCTGGGCCAGCACCATCAGCGCCAGGGCAGTCCGCTGCCCACCGCCTCACCGATGCCCCGCATGCCGTGGCGGTCGATCTGCCGCAGCAGGCCTTCGAGAATGCCGGGCACCAGGGTGGGACCCTCGTAGATCCAGCCCGTGTAGAGCTGCACCAGCGAGGCGCCGGCACTGATTCGCTCCCAGGCCGTTTCGGCCGAATCGATGCCCCCCACCCCAATCAGGGGCAGGGCCGGGCCGGCTGTGGCCCGCAGCCGTCGCAGCACCTCCAGGGCGCGGTGGCGCAGGGGGCGACCGCTGAGGCCGCCGCTCTCCTCCGCCAGCGTGCGGCCGGTCTGGGGCAGGCGCCGCCGGCCCAGACCCAGGCGATCCTGGCTCGTATTCACCGCGATCACGCCCGCCAGGCCCTCCTCATAGGCCAGCCGCGCGATGCTGTCTACGGCGTCGTCTTCCAGATCTGGCGCAATCTTCACCAGCAGCGGCGGACAGCCCGGCAGGCGCCGCAGTCGTTCCACCAGGCGTCGCAGCTGGGCTTCCGCCTGCAGCTCTCGCAGCCCTGGCGTGTTGGGCGAGCTCACGTTCACCACGGCGTAGTCGGCCATGGGGGCCAGCAGTTCCAGCGCGGCGGCGTAGTCGTCGGGCGCCTGATCCAGCGGGGTCACCCGCGATTTACCCAGGTTGAGGCCCAGCACCGCAGGGCGCCGGCCGGGGGGCGGCAGCTGCTGCCGCTCCAGCGTGCGTCGCACGGCGGCCGCCCCGTCGTTGTTGAAGCCCATGCGGTTGAGGGCGGCATGTTCGGCCGCCAGCCGAAACAGACGGGGCTTGGGATTGCCCGGTTGCCGCTGGTAGGTCACGGTGCCCAGTTCGGCGAAGCCGAAGCCAAACCGATCCCAGATCGCCGCCGCCACGGCGTTTTTGTCAAACCCCGCCGCCAAACCCACCGGATTGGCAAAGCGGCAGCCAAACAGCGACTGCTCCAGCCGCGGGTCGCGCCGTTGGAACTCCGCTGCCAGGCCCTCCAGGGTGGTGCTCACCAGCGGCCAGCGGCGCCGTTGCGCAGCCAGGCCCAGGGCCGCCAGGGTCAACTGGCTGAGCTGCTCGGCATCGGCCCCCTCATCGCGGATGAGCAACGGCCCCACGAATCGGCTGTACAGCCCAGCGGTTGCCGTGCTCTTACCCATCGGGCTGGCTCATGGGGCCACTCATCCTCCCGCGTCGCGCTCCAGCCGCCAGCCCTGCGGCGGCCGGGGCACCACCCGCCAGCCACCGATCCGCAGCGCCCCCTGATCGCGGGGCAGGCTGGCGAGGGCGCCATCGAGGGCAGCGAGCACCGCCGGCAGGGCGGCGGCGGGAGTGGCCGGCGGCGCTGGCGGGGTGCTGGAGGCCGAGGTGGCGATCGCGGGTCGCTCGGCTTCCAGCCGGGCGGTGGTCAGCTGCTCGCCTTCGGCCAGTTCGGGCAGCTTGCCGCGGGAGAAGGCAACGGCGATCGCGTCGCAGCGCTCGTTGTCGGGGTCGCCGCTGTGGCCGCGCACATGCTCCAGGCGCAGCCCCGGCACGCGGGCCTGGTCGAGCGCTTCCCAGAGATCGCGGTTGAGCACAGGGCCCCCCGAGGCCGTGCGCCACCCTTTGCGCTTCCAGCCCGCCATCCATTTCTGCAGCCCGTCGATCAAATACCGGCTGTCGGTGCGGATCGTGAGCTCCGGGTGGCGGGGCAGATCGCGCAGGGCCTCCAGCAGCGCCAGGGCGGCGGTGAGCTCCATGCGGTTGTTGGTGGTGGAACGGTCGCCACCACCCATTTCCTGCACGCGGCCGTCTTCAAAACGCAGCAGGGCCCCCCAGCCGCCGGGCCCCGGGTTGCCGCTGCAGGCGCCGTCACAGGCGGCCGCCACCACTCTCACACCTTGTTGCGACACTGGGCAGATCGGCGGCGGTTCGTTTGAATGGGCGGCCCTGGCACGGCTTGCCGCAACGGAGCTCTCACCATGAAGCGAACCTACCTGGCCCTGGCGGCTCTGGCATGGCTGGCTGGACCGCTGCCAGGTCTCACCCCGCCTCTCAGCCATGCCGCCGGCCTGTTTGCCGCCGACCCACTGGAGATCGATCGCTTTGCGATTCTGGCCAAGCCTGTGGGCCGCAGCGAGTGGAGCCTGTTGGTGTTGGAGCAGCTCCAGCCCCAGCCCCTGTGCTGGAGCCGCCGGCCCGATGCGCTGATCGATCCCAGCCTCAACCGGTTCAACTTCACGGGCATCTGCGGCCGCTACCTCGACAGCAACGGCTACTCGGTGCGGGTGGCCGAGCAAGACCTGGGCACCACCTTCCGGCTGCGGGTGCAGCAGGTGGGCGGTGAGCTGCTGCTGCAGGCGGTGTCGCCCAACCAGCCCACAGCCCTGGTGGTGGGTCGCGGCACGGTGCCCCTGCGCGATCGCGACGGCTTCGTGGCCCTCCAACTCGATGGCGGTTGGCAGCTGCAGCGCCGCAGCTTTGAAGGCCGCAGCCTCAACCACCTCTATTTCGCTCACGCCACCGATCTGGCCAGCCTCATCGCCCAGGCGGCCGGTTCGGCCACGCCGCCGCTGGTGGCCATCTCACCGCGCACAGGCCGGCCCATGGTGCTGCCGGCCGTCGGTTCGCCGCCGCTGCCCAAGGCCGGCCCCAGCCCTGTGGTCGCCGACGACGACATTCCCCCCGGCCGCACGATTGCGCTGCAGGTGATTCCCTACAGCGGTGGTGCGGTGGAGCGGCCCTGAGGCAGCACCTGGCTGGGGGTCACTTGCACTACCGTCCGCGCCGCCTGCCAGGAGCCATTCCAGCCATCTATCTTTCTCGGGTGTGAGGAGTGCGAAGTGCTCTTCCGGGGTCGAAACGAGGACAGACTCCTGGTACCGCTTCACCTCCGGCCCCTGCCTTTGGCAGGGGCTTTTTTGTGGCCGATGGGCCCCCCTTTGGCCAACAAAAAAGGGCCCCGCAGGGCCCTCTGGTAGCTGCAGAGCGCAACCGCAAGGGGTCACTTGATGGTGACTTTGCCGCCGGCTTCTTCGATGGTTTTCTTGAGGGCTTCGGCCTCGTCTTTGGAGATGCCCTCCTTGACGGCCTTGGGAGCAGCTTCCACCAGGGCCTTGGCCTCGCCGAGACCGAGGCCGGTGGCCTCGCGCACGGCCTTGAGCACCTTGATCTTGGCGGCGGCATCGAAGCCGTCGAGCACGACATCGAATTCGGTTTTCTCTTCGGTGGCTTCGGCAGCGCCACCGCCAGCGGCGGGAGCTGCCATCACCACGCCGGCGGAAGCGGCGGCAGACACACCGAAGGCCTCTTCAATCTGCTTGACAAGCTCGGAAGCTTCCAGCAGTGAGAGGGATTTCAGTTGTTCGAGAATTTGGTCAGTGGTAGCGGACATGGTTGAGAATCAGCAACAGATCTGTGGGTACACAGTGGGATCGTTGGAGCGCAGCTCGACGATGCTGAAGGTGGGCCTCAGGAGGCCGTGCCCTCGCCGTCGGCGTGCTGCTTGAGCGCCCGGGCAAGGCCGGCGGGAACCTCCTTGATGCCAACGGCAACCTTGGTGGCCACGGCATTGATCGCACCGGCGATCTGGGCCATGAGCACTTCTTTGGAGGGCAGATCCCCAATGGCCTTGATGTCGGCTTCGCTGAGCAGTCGGCCTTCAAACAGGCCGCCTTTCACATCCGACTTCTTCGTGTCCTTCTGGAAGGACTGAATGGCCTTAACCGCACCACCCACATCCCCTTTGACGAGGATGAAAGCATTGGTGCCGGTGAGCAGGGGGTCGAGTCCCGACCAGGCGCTGTCGCCATCAATGGCACGGCGCATCAAGGTGTTTTTGGTCACCTTGCAAATGCCGTTGCTGGCCTGCAGACGGGTCCGCAGGTCAGACATCTCTTTGATGGAGAGGCCCTTGTA